>CBDVBX010000009.1:0-33026 GCA_965372335.1 uncultured bacterium
ATCGACTCGCCGAAGACCGGCCCGCCGGACATCGACTCGCCGAAGACCGGCTCGTCTGATGCCGGCGGGTCTGATGCCGGCGGGTCTGATGCCGGCGGGTCTGATGCCGGCGGGTCTGATGCCGGCGGGAATATCGCGTGACCAAAAAATGGAAGATTTCAATAACAAGCTGCTCGTCATCAACAAGAGCAGGGGACCAACATCCTTCGACGTTGTGGCAGCGTTCAGGCGCGCGGCGCGCTTGAGAAAAGTCGGACACACTGGGACACTCGACCCACTGGCCGAGGGTGTGCTGTTATTGTGCACGGGAGTAGCGACCAGGGCTGTCGAGCATTTTATGGACCTCGAAAAAGAATACCAATTTGACGTTCGCCTCGGCATCGAGACAGATACTCTCGATGCCGAGGGAGAAGTTATCCGCGAGGTCCCGTGCCCTGCGATCGATGACCAGCGGATCCACGATGTCGCCCATTCGTTCATCGGTGAATACGATCTTAGACCGCCGGTGTTTTCGGCGCTCAAGAGGAACGGTCGACGTTTGTACGAGATGGCGCGATCGGGTGAGGCACCCGAGGTCGAGAGCCGTAAAGTACAAATATACGATTTTCAAGTGATTGGAATCGAAATTCCCACGGTGAAATGTCGAATTCGTTGTTCGCGAGGCACCTACGTGCGTTCCCTCGCCAGAGACCTCGGCGACAAACTGGGAATTCCGGCACACATAGACCGCATCGTCCGGACCAGAATCGGACCATTTGAGAATACCGCCGGATATCCCTCCGACAAGCTGTTTGAAAAAGACCTTACCGGACTTAGCACCTATGACGTGAGCCGTGCGCTCGATTTCTTGCCGGCGGTTGTCCTCGTAGAAAGGGCTCGCAAGGCGCTCCGGTACGGGATGCTTCCCGATACCAGGGACGTCGTCAAAACGATAGGCGAAATCAGGATAGAGGGACCCATCCGCATACTGGACGACGAAGGATCGTTGGTGGCAGTTGGAAGGCGTAACCCGGGCAAGCGGCGAAACCCGCTCCAATTGGTTGATTCGTACCGAATGTACGTTGACACTGCACAGCCGAGAAGATCAAGGACCACTTCGTGAAGCGACCAGAAGGCAAACTCTGGATCGCGCGCTCGATCGAGGAGGCCAAGGCACTCACGGCGGGTTCGTCAGCCATCACGTTGGGAGTTTTCGACGGCATCCATCGCGGACACCGAACGATAATCGAGGAACTGATCCGGGCCGGAAAGGACCCCGATATCGAATCCGTTTTTCTGATTACCTTCGATCCCCACCCGGTGGTGGTCACACAATCCCGGGAAGCGCCGTTGATCCTGTCGACGATCGAAGAACGCCTGGATCTGCTCGCGCGGTTTCCGCTCGACGGCGTGTTCGTCGTTCGATTCGACGAGACTATTCAACAGACTGACTATCGCGAGTTTATTCAAGAGTATCTGTTGGATGGGCTCCACATGCGAAAACTGGTGCTCGGGTACGACTGTCACTTTGGCAAGAACCGGGAAGGCGGTCCCGAAAGTGTCCAGGCCGAAGGACGCCGCCGAGGATTTGAAGTGCGCGTGGTACCGCCGCTGCAGATCGAGGGCCAGGTCGTCTCCAGCACCTATATCCGAAGTACGCTGCTCGACGGAAACCTGGAACTGGCCAACCGGCTGTTGGGCAATCCATATTCGGTTGCAGGCCAGGTTGAGCGAGGGGCGGGAAAGGGGCACTCCATAGGGTTCCCGACGGCGAACCTGCGCATAGACCATCCGGGGAAGCTGTGGCCACCGCGGGGTGTTTACGCGGTAAAGGTTAAACTCGACAGCGATATCCACAATGGAATGATGAACGTGGGCACCGCACCGACCATAAAGGGAGACAAGCGATCGATCGAAGTGCACATCTTTGACTTCGAAGGGGATATTTACGGCGACCGCTTGATCGTTTATTGCTTCGCCCGCCTTCGGGGAGAAAGGACCTTCCCGTCATCGGACGAACTCGCCGGTCAGCTCGAACGGGATCGCCGGGCGGCCCTGGAAATCCTGACCAGAGAGGATTATTCCCATTGAGCCCAATTAATTATTGCTTTACAGCGCCGGACCCGTATGATAGCTTTCCGTCGATTCGGCGGCTGTCCCCTCAAGGGGATGCGCTGCCGCCATCGTGTCGCGTACCAATCGAGGAGGTGATTCGACGATGGCGTTGTCTCAGGATCAGAAGCAAGAAATCATAGCCAAATACAAACTCCACGATCAAGATTCCGGTTCTGCTGAAGTTCAAATCGCTCTTCTGTCCGAACGGATCCGACTTCTCACGGAGCACTTTCAAATTCACAAGACAGACCACGCATCCCGCAGAGGTTTGTTGAAGCTCGTGGGACGCCGGAGAAAGCTTTTGGATTATCTCAAGAACAGGAAGATCGAAAGCTACCGGAGTATGATCAAGCAACTCAATTTGCGCAAATAGGAACGATCGAAACGAGTCGGTTGAGCCGGCGTCGTGCGATAACAAGTACAACGCGGTTTCGCCCGTTCCACATGTCACGTTGCGTGGTATTCGGCTGGGCCCCCGCGCATCCACCACAGAAAATCGGCAGGTATTCATGCATAAAGTTACCTATGAACTCAACGGACGTACGCTCTCACTAGAGACCGGGCGTATGGCGAAACAGGCGGACGGCTCGGTACTGGTACAGATGGGCGACACGATTGTGCTGGTGACGGTCGTTGCCGATCACAAACCGTCGGAGAAGGACTTTTTCCCTCTGTTCGTAGAGTACAGGGAGAAGTTTTACTCTTCCGGCCGCATCCCGGGAGGATTTTTCAAGAGAGAGGGCCGTCCGGGCGAGCGGGAGACTCTAACGGCGCGCTTGATCGATCGTCCCCTTCGACCGTTGTTCGCCAAGAATTTCCACTGTGAGACTCAAATCGTAGCGCAGCCGGTGAGCTTCGACGGCGAAGTCCATCCGGACGTTCTCAGCATAACCGGCGCGTCGGCGGCGCTGGGGCTTTCGAACATTCCGTTCGAGGGGGTGGTGTCGGGCGTAAGGGTCGGCCGAGTGGAAGGTCGTTTCATTGCCAACCCGACAACACAAGAGATCGAACAGAGTGACATTGACGTAGTGGTGGCGGGTACCGACGACGCCGTTGTGATGGTCGAGGGAAGTGCAGAAGAAGTAAGCGAACAAGACATTCTCGCGGCCGTGAATTTCGGGCATAAGGTGATTAAAGACCTCAATGCTTTGCAGCGCGAGCTGATCGGTCTGGCGGGAAAACCCGAGAAGCTCGCCGTCGGCGAACCGGAGAAAATCGAAGAGCTCGATGTCGCCCTTTCCGAGGCGTACACCACTCGGATCAAAGACACGTTTACTATCAAAAAGAAATTGGAACGGGAGAACGCGATGCGTGAGATATTCAACGACGCTCTTACACGGTTCGAAGAGGAATATCCGGAGAAGTCGCGTTATGTCAGGGGAGTGTTGGAGGACATCGAAAAGACGGAGATGCGCCGAATGATCCTCGAGAGCGGCGTTCGTGTGGACGGTCGCGGGTACACCGACATACGTGACATCACATGTGAGGTGGGCGTTTTGCCGAGGGCGCACGGATCGGCGTTGTTCACCCGCGGCGAAACACAGAGTCTGGTGTCGACGACGCTGGGGACTTCGAGAGACGAACAGATGATGGACACGATGGAAGGCGAGAGCTGGAAGCGGTACATGCTCCACTACAATTTCCCGAATTTCAGCGTTGGGGAAGTTGGGCCGTTTCGCGGCCCCGGACGACGGGAGATCGGCCACGGCGCGTTGGCCGAACGTGCAATTCGCCCGATGATTCCTGACAAAGACGATTTTCCTTACACCGTACGCATCGTTTCAGAAATCCTGGAATCGAATGGCTCCAGTTCGATGGCCTCCGTATGCGGCGGTTCGCTGGCTCTGATGGATGCCGGTGTACCCGTTGCGAAACCGGTCGCGGGTATTGCGATGGGTTTGATAGTCGAGGGTGATCGGGTGGCGAGTTTGAGCGATATCCTAGGTGCGGAAGACCACCTCGGCGATATGGATTTCAAGGTCACCGGCACTGCCGATGGCATCACCGCCTTTCAGTTGGACACAAAGATCTCGGGTATTTCAGAGGAAGTCATGACTGCGGCGTTCAACCAAGCCCGAGAGGGACGCCTCCATATTTTGGGGATTATGAACCAGACGATCGATCGCGCGAGGGCCGACATGTCTCCGTACGCGCCCAAAATCACCACCCTCCAGATTCCCGTCGATCGAATCCGTGACGTGATCGGTCAGGGCGGCAAAGTAATCAGGGGTATACAAGACGAGACCGGCGCCCAGATCGAGATCGAGGACGACGGCACCGTTCGCGTTTTCGCCGTCAATTCGGAATCGGCAAATAAGGCGGTCGAATGGATCAAGATTCTCACTGCTGAACCGGAAGTAGGCGCGATTTACGAAGGGCCCGTCAAAAGCATTCTCCCGTTCGGGGCTTTCATCGAGATCCTGCCCGGCCGCGATGGGCTTTTGCACATCTCGGAAATTACGCACGGACGATTGGAAAAGGTCGAAGACGAATTCAGCGTCGGCGATATCGTCAAGGTCAAGGTCCTCGAAATCAACAGCGACGGCAAAGTTCGCCTGAGCCGCAGAGTACTTTTGGATCCGCCGCCGGAGGGTGAGCGTGGTCCCGAACGTCAGGACGGTGGCGACAGTGACCGCAGGGGGCGAAGCGACCGCGGCGACGACCGCAAACGCCGCCACCGAAGGTAGTATAGTAGGTAGTTTCGATCTCTTTTCGAAGTTCAAGTAGTCATGGCGCGTCTATCTGCGAAATCGGCTCCCGTAAAAAAGTACGTACTCGAGAACGGGCTCACCGTGCTCCACCAACGCAATCCGATTTCTCGAACGTTTTGCGTCGGCGTGTGGACGCTGACCGGGTCACGGGACGAACGCAAGAGTGAAGAGGGGTTGTGCCACTTCCTCGAGCATATGCTGTTTCGAGGTACCACCAGCCGTACCGCATTACAGATAAGTCAAGAGATAGAGCAAACGGGCGGTGCCCTGGACGCGTTCACCACCAAGGAGAACATGTGCATATACGCGCAAGTTCTTGAAGATCATCGCATGGTCGCCATCGAACTCATTGGCGACCTGCTAACCAATCCTCGGTTCTTACCCGAGCACGTATCGCTCGAACGGCAGGTGGTGTTGCAAGAGATCAGCGACGTCATGGACGCGCCGGACGACTTGATACATGATCTGTTCGCGTCGACGGTGTTCCCCGACCACCCGCTCGGAAGGCCGATACTCGGCTATCCTGAGTCGGTGGCCGGTTTCACCCGCCGAGACCTGAAGCGGTTCGCGCGCAGAACGTTCAAGGCGTCCAACTTGGTGGTCGCGGTCTGTGGCAATATCTTCGAGCGCGAATTACTTGACGCGTGCCGGCGGTTGTTCGACTTTCCCGCCGGGCTGGTAAAGCGGAGCCGATCGCAGCTCAAGCCCCCCGTGCCCGAACGACGATCGATACGGCGGAAACTTCACCAGCAGCACGTGTGCATCGGCAGCCGGACGTGTTCGTATGTGGAAGATCGCAGGTATCCCCTGATGACCCTTACGACTCTAGCCGGCGGCGGCACCAGTTCGAGATTGTTCCAGAGGATTAGGGAAGAAATGGGTTTGGCGTACAGCGTCTATACGTATTCCGACTTGGCGCGCGATACGGGACTGACGGGCACCTACATGGCTGTTCACCCTCGGAACGCAGGCCGCGCCATTGAAGCAGTGTTGCAAGAGTTTCGCAGGATCCGAGACGGCGAAGTACCGCAGGCGGAACTGGACGACACGAAAGAGCAATTGAAGGGTAGAATCTTGCTGGGGATGGAGACGTCTATCGACCGGATGATGCGGATGGCGCGTAACGAAATGTGCTACGGTCGCCAGATCAGTGAAAGGGAACTTATCCGCCGGATCCAAGGGGTATCGCTCGACGACATTCACGAAATCGCTTCGATGACACTGGACGTCGATGACCTCAGTGTCGTGAGCCTCGGACCCTCCACCGCTGGGGTCAAGTCGGCAAAAAAAGCGGCAAAAGCAGAAAGCCAGGTTACATTCTCGCAGTAGAGCCATGACGGCGCTCGTCATTGTCATCGTTGCGCTCGCCGCGCTATATCTGGTATGGCGCGTCCGCTATGGAACGCCGCCGCCACGATGGCCGCAGGTTTTGTGTTTCCACAAGATTTCCGACGCGTTTTGCTGGGAGGGAACGTGGACCACTCCGGGACGTTTCTTCGGCATCATCGATCGGCTTCTAGAACGGGGCTGCCGGTTCGTCAACGTGGACGAGTACCTCGTCGCGATCGACGAGCTAATCTTCGGAGATGCGAAGGGCAGAGCGAACGGTCTCACCGGATCGGACGACGCGAAAGGCAGGCCGCTTCTTCTAACCTTCGATGACGGTTACGCCGAGTTATACGATTTGGTCCTGCCGGGTCTGGAATCGCGCGGTGTATCGTTTCACACCTTTTTGGTGACAGACTTTGTCGGCCGGGACAACGACTGGGATCTTTCGTTGGGGAGACGGCCATTTCGCCACCTCGACTGGCGTCAGATTGAAGAGATGTCTAACCGAGGCGTCTCGTTCGGTTCGCACGGAGCCACGCACGCGGACCTCACACGGTTGGGACCGGATGTTGTCCGGACCGAGCTGGTGCGGTCGAAAGCGGCCATCGAAGATCGCATCGGAGGTCCGACCAGGACGTTGTCGTATCCGTTCGGCCGTTACAATGACAGTGTCTCTGATCTCGCCCGCGAGACCGGCTACGAAGCTGCGTTTTCTCTGTACCCCTCCCACCGCAACACACATTTCCGCCGGTACGCCATACGACGAAACGGTGTTTACATCATCGATACGGCAGCGTTGGTAGAAGCGAAGCTGTCGTCAGGGCCTTGGTTTTGGATCGAAGAACTGAAATGCCGCGCGATCAACGGGGTTGCCGTCCTGACCCCGGCGTTCAAACGTCTTTCGAGGACTGCGCCGGACCGGTCCGGACCGCAGAGGCCGGACCGGGATAGCTGAGACCGAATCGGGCCTTGTAATAGGGTCGCGCCGTCGCCACGATCGGGGCGAGGAGGAAGAGATACGCGGGCCAAACAATCGCCGCCGGGATGGTCACCAGTACGGTCGCCGCTTGCACGGTGTTCGAGCTCACCTGTGTTCCCCCGTCGCGGTAGATCCTGAATGCAGCAACGGAGAATACGACGAATCCCAACGACAGAATTACCAGCGAGAGTCTGTTCCCGTATGACGGCAACGAAATAAGCGCCGCCGAAACCCACCCGAGAACGACCAGAACCCATGCGGCAATAGCCGACCGTCTCACCCCGATGACCACGGTAGTCGTGATTTTTCCCGACCTTTTGTCGCCGTCGATGTCGAGGATGGTCGTGTGCAAGAACGTCGCGCCGACGAGAAACATGTAGGGTAAAGAAAGCGCGGCGGCATCGGTGATCGACGCGTCGTATACGGCATACCCGCTGATAAAGGCGACAGCGCCGTAGCCGGCCGCGTTCACGAGCAAGTCGACGAACGGGCGCGCGACGAGACGGAGGGGGGGCAGGGAGTAGGTGAGAGATAAAACCAGGGCGACCGCCAGTGGGAGCCGCTGTGACGCGTTGACGAAACGGAAGAAGTAAGAGGCCAGGAGAAACGCCACCACCGCCATCAAAACGACAGTTCTGACTTTAAAGATACCCCGCGTGAGATAGTGACCCTTGCGGTTTCTCCTATCGGAATCCATGTCGAACACTTGATTGAGGAGGTAGGCGGTGATGAGAATGGCCGTCAAACATCCGAAGCTGTAGAAGAACGCCGCAGGCGCGTCGGAAAAGCCGAGCAAAAAACCGGTCCGCCCGCGACCCGCCGCGGCGCCGAGCAAAAAGAAACTCCACGCGGGAATGAGTATCAGCGGCCGCATCACGAATACATAATCGCCAATTCTGAGTAAAAACCTCTTCATTGCATCCTTGCCATCCGCCGCCGGCTTTGGAGTTTTGGAGCGGTCTAAGCTGTGGGAGCTCGGGCACCTCGCTCAATGCTAGGCTGCGGGAGCTCGGGCTATCAGCGCAAAGGCCGAAGGGATCGAAGGACTCACGAGCCGCCCTGGACCCTCGGAAGTCAAGGGGCAGATCGCCGTGGGCTTCGCCGCTCTAGTCCCGCGCTGAATATTGGTAGGCGCAGGATGCAGGGCCAGTCCCGCGCTGAATATTGGTAGGCGCAGGATGCAGGGCCACCGGCCCCGTGCGCAGCGGGGTGGTACAACTCCCTACGACCGACTTCGCTTGGTGTCTGCCAAAAAAAGAGAGAGAAAAGAAACTAGAGGAGCGTATAGACCAGGCGGCCGGGCGTCAACTGGTAACGAAACGAGAACAGTACCGTCATTTTCATCAACCCAGGCGTGGCCAAGCCAGCCTCCTCTAAAGACGCCAGCGACGGCGGGTAGACGCCGTTTTGAGCGCGGTAGGCTTCTATCAACCAGCGGAGGTTTTCTTCGACTTGGTTGCGGGCGATGGAATTCGACTCTATCGATTCGATGACCGCTGTCCGATGCGCGTCGAAATTTTGTACGAAACCGTGAGCGCCCAGAAACAGCGTCGCCGAGAACAGCATCAACGCCGCAATAAACGGCAACCGGTTACGGCGCTTTTGGGCGACCACTCGCGATGGGGCTGCGGTCCGGCTGTCTTCCGCTTGCGGCGTCTCGTCCTGTGTTTGTATGAGTTTACGTTCGTTGAGCAGCTTGAGCGACTCGTAGACCTCGAAAAGAGGCAACTTGGCTTTTGCGACCAAGTCGTGAAACGACGTGGATTTTTCGAGCAGTGGGAGAATTGCCTTTTCATTCCGCGTCATTTTGTCGTGTTCGGATTCGTCTGCATCGTCAGCACGAGATATCATTATTTGGTCGTCGGGAAACATCTCCAGCATTTGGGGAAACTCATCTATGCGCCGCATACTCTCCATGAGCAGGCCTTCGATGCCGAATTCGCCCACCGTTGTGATCCCTTCGACCACGTCGTCGTTCGATATAAACTTGTACGTGCATTGGTCCCACGTCAGAACTTCGTGCATCGTTTCTTGAATCTGGTTCCGAAAATGCTTGAGTAAATCGTCCTCCGCCAGAAGCGCTTCCGACCGCAGAATTTCCACCAAGTCCAGTTTGGATTGCGAGCCAATTTGAGTGATCCTTATCAACTCGTCGCGGGTCAGTATGCCATAGCGAGTCAGGTACTCTTTGAATGGATCTCTGGCCTTGCGTCGGCGGTCGCGTGTAGAGATGACGACGCCGTCGCGGAAGAACAACACGGCCGAGCTGTTCTCCCCGGCTACCGTTAGCATACCCGTTTTTTGCTGAACCGCGATCAGCTGAAAGATTTCCGAAAGGCCGAATGCCGACAGATTACCTTCTAATGCCATATACAGTCCCCTCTAAGCGGAAACACTTTTGGGTGCCGTACCGTCGTCTTTCGCGTTGTCCTTCTTGCGAGCGCGAATTGAAGGCGACCGGTAGTTGCGGACCTCTAAATACCGTTTCGAAAACACCGACATCAGGTACGTGATGACGATTCCCGCAGATGGAAGCACCCATTTCCACAGGCCCACCGTTGTCACAATGGTGTTCCAATCCTTGACGATATAGCCCTTGGACCACAGTTGAATAACCGAAAATGAAAACGTGAGCGTGAGTAGAACGCCGCGGGTGATTCTACCGTAGTAAAGGTCTCGCATTCCCGGTAGCCAGAGTGTGAAAAGGCGAATCGTTTTGCGCCGCCTTACCAAAACGCCGTGACGTCGTTGTCTCAAGAGAGCCTCGATCACTTTTTCAGACGACACGCCGTCGATGATTCCCGCGCACGACTCGCACAGGTACGTCCCGCCCATGTCTTCGCAACAGTTGTCGCAGGTAAGTTCGCCGCAGTTCGAACACTGGAACGTAAAGCTCGTTTTCTTGAAGGCACGAGACAGGATAACGGCGAGCAAGAGCGCACCGACCAACATCCATGCACTCGACCGCGCTGAAAAACGGGTCAGTGGATGGAGCATCTGACTCAGAAAATTAGTTTCGTGCGCGAGACCCTCGCTTCGCGAAATCTGCCACAGCTCCCGGTTTGTAAACGTTTTTGGGTAGACCTGCAGGTAAGGCTGGGACAACTCCGCGTACGAGTTCTTGATTCGCTCGATACCGGCGGCGGCAGCCTTCTTGAGTGCCTTCGAAGATTCCGCCATCAGAAGCGTTTTTATATACGCCTGCGCGAGGTTGTACTGGCCGACCGCATCGGCGTCGTCTATTTGAGCGGCTTTGCGGTAGCCTTCCAGCGCCTTTTCGTACATCCCCTGCGCGTAGTACACGTTGCCGAGGTTGACGTAAGCCATGGCGTCTTCGGGTTGCGATTCGATCGCGCGCAGGAAGTGTAAAGCCGCGGTGTCGAACTCTTCTTGCCGGTAATGTAACAGGCCGAGCACGTTGTGCTTCTCCGCTTCGAGACCGATGACCGATGCGCGTTGAACGGCTTGAATCAACGACGCGTCTCCCGCGGAATGCATCGATTTCGCAGCGAGGTGGGTGAACGATTTCGGATCGGCCAGCGGGTTGATCTGTTTGATCTTGGGAGCAAAAACGCCCAGGAGTACCAACGGCGCGATTAAAACGGTCACCATGAATTTCTCGCGACGTTGCATGAAGTACCACGTCATCACCACGAGAAGACATACGCCCGTAATGAATCCGGGTATCAACGCGAACGGCATCAGGATAATCAGAAACGCCGTCGTGCGGGGGAGCGCCGCTTTAAATCGTAATCGTAAGAACTCCGCGATCTTGTGCGCGAGAAACGGCAAATATCGGATGGCGAACGAGACGCATACGATGGTGGTCAAGATCACCAACATCAGTGCGGCTATGATGAGTGTGTTGACCGCCAGTAGGCTCAGGGTGGAGAATCTTCCCAACAGGGAGCGGCATCCGAGCACCATGTAGTACAACGCGTCGGGATCGAACTGCCGGAACTTGACCTTCGACAGCGTAAAGTACGCGTCGGCAAAGCCGGGATCGAACCGGATGGCGTTTTCCAGGTGCACCACTGCATCGTCCAGGTTACCCGCTTGAATCTCATAAACCGCTGCTTTGTAGGTCAGTTGCGCAGCCAGCGGCAAGGCGGTCGCCCCCCACTGGACCCGCGTCTTGTTGTGGTAGGCAAAGTTTTCCCCCAGCCTCGGCTGATCGGCCAACGCCCCCTTGGATACAACGAGAACTGTCAGGAACGTGCAGAATGCAAAAGCCCGCCCGGCGAATCTCGTCACAGTCGGTTCACCCCGTGGTTAGAAACGGTATCAATCGATTGAAACTTGCTCACTTACGTATATAACTCATTTGACCAAAACGACTTGGGCAAGAATCATGCCGGAAGGGTCGGCGGTGAACAACTCCCCTATGCACACGGTTCTTGTTGCGAGGCCCTGGAAACGCTATAAATAGAAGTCCCATGAGGGGTGACCAAGCTCGGAAAACAACGAAAGGCCCCAGGAAAGACCATGAGTGAGCTTCGATCTGTTTATATAAATGAACTGCCGATGCACGTCGAGGAAACGGTTCGCATGCGCGGTTGGGTGTTCAACACACGATCCAGCGGGAAAATACGTTTCTTGATTTTGCGTGACGGAACGGGTTTTCTTCAATGTGTGGCGGGCAAAAAGGATGTTTCCGAAGAAGACTTCGAAGCGCTGTCAAACCTCTCCCAGGAATCCAGCGTCGAAGTCTCCGGAGTGGTCCGTAAAGACGATCGCGCACCCGGCGGCTTCGAACTGTCGCTCACTTCGCTGAAGCTCGTAGCGGGTTCGGAAGGTTACCCCATAACGCCCAAGGAACATAGCACGCCGTTTCTTTTAGATCACCGCCACCTTTGGCTGAGAAGCCGCAAGCAGTACGTGGTGCTGCGTGTCCGACATGTGACAGTCAAGGCGATTCGAGACTTCTTGAACGAACGCGGTTTTGTCAACCTCGACACACCGATCTTCACCCCGAACGCGTGCGAGGGCACCAGTACGTTGTTCGATACTGACTACTTCGGCGACAAAGCGTATCTCAGCCAAAGTGGGCAATTGTACAACGAAGCGACTGCCGCGGCGTTTGGCAAGGTGTACTGTTTCGGTCCGACGTTTCGAGCGGAAAAGTCGAAAACGCGCCGGCACCTAACGGAATTTTGGATGGTCGAACCGGAAGTGGCCTTCATGAAGCTGGACGAGTTGATGGGTCTGTGCGAGGAGTTCTTCGAATACATCGTCAAGGCGGTCGTGGAGGAATGCGGAGACGAGCTGGATAAGATCCTGGAACGTGACGTCTCGAAGCTGGAGCGGATCAGACGCCCGTTTGTGAGGATGCACTACGACGACGCGGCGAAGTTCCTCAAGGAGAAGGGCCGTCCTTTCGAGCACGGCAGTGACTTTGGCGGCACCGACGAGACGGTGCTCACGGAAGCACACGACAAGCCGGTGTTCGTTCATCACTTTCCAACGGCGATAAAGGCGTTCTACATGGAGCCTGATCCGGACGACCCGAAATACTGTCAGTCGGTCGACATGCTGGCACCTGAGGGCTACGGCGAGGTCATCGGTGGCGGCGAAAGAATCCACGATCTGGAACTGCTAAAGCGCCGAATCGACGAGCACAAGTTGCCAAAGGGAGCGTTCGATTGGTATCTGGACCTGCGAAAGTACGGCTCGGTTCCGCATTCAGGTTTCGGTCTGGGTGTGGAACGGACGGTGTCGTACCTTTGCGGCCTCAGCCACTTACGCGAGGCCATACCATTTCCCCGCATGCTCAATCGCCTCACCCCCTAGTCAGCGTTACGGCAAGGTCTATATGGCCGCTGCGGCCATATAGATCGTGGCTCCGGCCGGCACCAGCCCCGAGCGGGTCGGGGCCTCTTGTGTTGCCCGCCCCGGGCAATTTTGTTAGATTGGTTGCAAGATTGAAATAGCTGGTCACTGCCCCGCGTTCCCCGTGATCCGGAAATTGGAGCTTCACAGTCAGGAAAGTCTGTAATGAAAAGACGTTTCATCGCCTTGTTGACGGTCGTTCTTGTATGGGCAGCTCCGGCGCTTTCCGAGTCGCCTAACGAGATTTACTCGTTCGCCCAACACCTCCAACGCGACGGGATGTTCGAGGCGGCTGCCCAGCAATTCTTAAAATTTGCACGCGAAAATCCCACCGACCGGCGCGCACCGGCGGCGCTCGAGAAAGCAGCCGATTGTTTGGTGGAGACAGGTGAAACGGAGCTGGCGATCACCGTACTCGAAACCATCACGGAGACCTACCCCAACGATGCAGATGTATGTGCGGTCAAAATCCGGCTGGGGGGGTTGTACCTCAAAATCACGCGCTTCGAGGCGGCGGATCGGGCTTTCACCGACGTCGTCTTGACGATGCCCGATTGTCCGAAAGTGCCCGACGCGCTTTTGGGCAAGGGCGAGGCGCTCATGGCGCTCAACAATTACGATGCCGCCATCGATGTGTTTTCGTCGCTGGTGCAGAACTATCTGGACAGTCGTGCCGCCCCCAGGGCGACTTTTCACCTGGCGTTTTGCCAGCGTAAACTGGGACGCACAGCACAGGCGCTGGGTACGTATCAGCGCATCTGCGTAGATTTTCCCGGCGATCCGCTCTCAGGGTTTGCCTCTCTGGAAGCAGCCCGCATGTTTGCCGAGCGGGGAGACAGCACGGCGGCGCTCCAGTTCTACCGCAACGCCAAGCGCTATGAAGCCAAGGTATTTTTCGTGCCGGCCAGTTTGGAGGGGGCGGAAATCCTCAGTGCGATGGGCAATCACGCCGAGGCATTGGCGTGGAACGAACAACTCCTCGCCCGGTCCGATCTCGACGATGCACGCGCAGTGTACATCAACGCCGCCGAAACCGCCTACGAGGCACGCGACTTTGATAGTGTCCGCCGTATCACAGAGAACTATGCGGCGAGTTTCCCAAAAACGTTTTCTCCTCAGATCACATACGTTAAGGCGCGCACCGGCCTGGCGCGAGGGGAATACGACCGTGTTCTCGCCGAGGCAACGGCGCTGGAGACGTTTGCCCCCGGCACCGAATGGGCGCGCCATGCCCCGCGACTGCGCGGCGACGCTCTACTCGAGTTGGGGCGGGCACAGGAGGCGATAGGGGAATGGCGCCGGTTTGTCTCGTTGGCAAAGGACAGCCTCTCTCGCGTCCGCACCCTGGGCCGAATAGCGGACGTCCAGTTGGCAGTCGTTCGGGATACCACCGCAGCACTGGTGACGATGCTCGAACAACTGGACTCACAACAGCGCGCGATCCCTTCGGAAATGCTGCGCGTCGCGGAAGTGTTCGAACAAACGAAAAATTACCGGGGAGCACGCCAACTGAACGTGGACCTCGTAAAGAGGTTTCCCCTATCGAGCGAGGCCGAGACGGCAGACGCGCGAATTGCGTTTCTCGACGAATTCACGGTGACCGACTATGCCGCGGCCGCCAGGGCCATGGACCGAACCGCTTACGAAATCGCGCGAATGAACGACTGGGACGGCCTGATACGTGTCATCGAAGCGAGGATCGATATTCTCAAAGATTTCAACGGCGCGCTGACGCTTACCGGTCAAGTGAAGAAATCGGCGAAAAAAACACAGTACTATCCGCACATTCTTTACCTGGAAGGTTTGAGCCGTTCGAAACAGGCGCTCTTCGCGTTCCATAACCATCGCGAAAAAGCCGCGCGTGACGAAATGAAAGAGGCGCTCAAACGCTGGGACGAACTCACCAAAGACCACGCCGCAAGCGAATGGGCGGCGCGGGCGGCGTCCGAAAAAATTGTACTTCGCAGCAAAGTGGAGGGCGTGGTCGATACCACCGCCGTCAATCGGGTAATAGCGCGCTATCCCGATCGTCCGGACCGCGTGGCGTTGATCGAGCTAATGGGGGACTACTATTACGAACGAGGCGACGTTTGGTCATCGGCCGATCGTTACTACCGTCAAGCGCTCTACATCAAACGCGGAGACGTTCGCCTTCGTTACAAGTCGGCACTGACGCTCGCACAAGGAAAAAAATTCAAGGAGGCGGTCGAGGCGTTCGAATCGATCGCCCATGACGACGGCGGGCGAGTGGGCTTGTTGGCGTCGTACGAGGCGGGACGTTCGCTGCGCCAGTTGGGACGGTTCGACGACGCCGTCGATTACTTCGACAGGGTGTCCGAACGCGATCCGCAAGGAGTGTTCGGCGCCAACGCAATGCTGCAGGCGGCAGACTGTCGTTACCTGCAAAGACAGTTCGAAAAGGCGCTGGTGCGCTATCAGCAAGCCGAGTCGCTGGCGCCCAGCGCTGGCCGGCGTTGGGAGGTTTCCTTTCGGACCGCGCTTTGCCTCAAACAACTCGGCCGCGGTCACGAGGCGTTGTCCGTACTGGAGGGCTGCATCGTCGAAACGCGCGGCGGAGCGCAACGGCAACGCGCCTTTCGCACCGCGGCGGACCTGGCGCGCGATTTGGCAGAGACGGACCGGCAAGTAGCAATCCTGGAGGTGTACATCGCCGAGTTTCGTGCGGGCGAGGAAGTGGCCGCCGCCTCGCGCGAGCTAACCCGACTGTACCTGTCAACCGGCGATACCGAGAAAGCAACCGTGATCGCCGAGCAGATCGCCCGCGACACCGACAACAACGATGCGGAGGCCAAAGCGCTGCTGGCGATGGCCCGCTATCGGGCCGGCCGCACCGGCGACGCCGAAAAACTCCGCCGCGACGTCGAGAAGATCGCCGGCGCCGATTCGCCGCTGCTTGACGAGATCGATGTGGAGGCGGCGAAGTACCACTACGATCAGAAGTCATTCGCCGAAGCCGTTCGCGCGCTATCGGTGTTCGCAGAGTCGTGCAACGATCCTGGCGTGTGTGAGGAGGGGCGGTACTACTACGCGGTCAGCTTGATGGGTGCCGAACAAGTGGAGAAGGCGGCGAGCGTCACCCGGTCGTTTTTCAGAGATTTTCCGCTTTCGACGTGGGGACCAAAGTTGCACCTAAAGCTGGGGAACCTACTGATTCGACAGGGGCGCGTGAGCGAATCGCTGCTCCAATACCAAGAGGCGGCGGAGACTTCTTCCGATAGCACGACGGCTTTTCTGGCACTGAAGAACCTCGGCATCGCCTACCAGGACCTCAAACGGTGGAAAGATGCGGAGCGCGTATGGACGCAGGTTCTCAACCGGTTTCCGGCTTCGGAATACGCGCCGGAGGCGGCGCTCAACGTCGCCCGCTGCAAAATGGAATACGGCGACTACAGAGGTGCGGTCGAGGCGTACGAGCGATCGCTGCCGTTGTTGGATACCGAATCCAAAGCGCGCGCGTTTTACTGGATGGGCACCTCCTTCGAACAACTCGGCGACTACCAGGCTGCGGTGGTGCAGTACCTAAAGGTGCCGTATCTGGCCAGCGGAGGTGGGTTGTGGGTGGTGACGGCCGAACTGAAGGCGGCCGAGTGCTACGCCAAGCTCGATCGGAATGACGCAGCCAGCGAGATGTACAACCGGATAATCGGCAAGTACGGCGCCGGCAGCAATTGGGGTAAGCTTGCCAAAAAGGGGCTGGACAACATCGGCCAAAGTACAACCGGATCCGAGCGGGATTCCAACTCCGGCGGCTCTAGTCAATGAACAAAGAACGCGACCTTGTCATCCGGGGCGCCCGGGAGCACAATCTCAAAAACATCAACGTTACGATACCTCGTAACAAGCTGGTCGTGGTGACCGGATTGAGCGGTTCGGGTAAGTCGTCGCTGGCCTTCGACACGATATATGCCGAGGGGCAGCGGAGGTACGTCGAGAGTTTGAGCGCTTACGCACGGCAGTTTCTTGGCCAGATGGAAAAACCCGACGTCGATCGCATCGAGGGCCTCTCTCCGGCCATCGCCATAGAACAGAAGACCAGCTCGCGTAACCCGCGCTCCACCGTGGGCACAATGTCAGAAATATACGATTACCTCCGATTGTTGTATGCCCGCGTTGGGACGCCGCACTGCCACCAGTGCGGCCGCAAGATCGCCCAGCAAACGATTCATCAAATCCAGGAAACCATACTCGGATTGCCCGAGGGCAGCCGCCTGATGATCCTGTCGCCGGTCGTGCGGGGCCGAAAAGGCGAGCACCGCAAATTGTTCCAAACGATCGAACGGGAAGGGTTCGTACGAGTAAGGGTCGACGGAAATATCGTCGAGGCGAGTGATCCTCCGAAGCTAAACAAACAAAAAAAGCACGACATCGAAATCGTGGTCGACCGCTTGTCGGTAAGCGGCAAGCACGCCAAACGCATCAGCGACTCACTCGAAACAGCCAGCCGGTTCTCTGACGGCCTCATCATGGTGGCGATGTCGGGAGGCAGGGAGATGCTTTTCAGTCAGCATTTTGCCTGCCCGTACTGTCATGTCAGTTTTGGCGAAATCACACCACGAATGTTTTCGTTCAATTCGCCTTACGGTGCGTGCGAAGAATGCGGCGGCCTGGGATCAAGAATGGATTTCAATCTGGAACTGCTCGTACCTGACCAATCACACACCTTCAACGAGGGAGTTTTGTCGCCGATGGGCAAGCTCAAGGGCGACTGGGGCCGTTCGCAATTGGAAGCGCTGGGCGAGATGATGGGGTTTACGCTCGACACACGGTTCGACAAACTGAGCAAAAAAGCGAGGGACGCCGTACTCTACGGGCTCGAGGACGAGATTACCGTTAAAATGGACTTTGAGAGATACACCGGCGAATACCGCACCAACTACGAGGGGCTGATCCCTCGGCTGCGCCGCCGTCATCGAAGTACGGCCTCAGACCACGTTCGCCGCTGGATCGAAACTTTCATGACGATCGAACCGTGTTCGGGTTGCGGGGGCGCGCGGTTGCGCCCGGAGAGCCTGGCCGTGCGCATCGGCGGCATGAACATCAACGACGTCTGCCTCCTCAGTGTGAAAGAAGCGTCGCGCGTCATGGATGGCCTCGAACTGGAGGGCAATGCCGCCGTGGTGGGGGAACCCATCCTACACGAGATCACCTCTCGTCTCGAATTCCTCAACAACGTCGGCTTGGGCTATCTCTCGCTCGATCGGAGTGCGTCCACACTCGCCGGTGGCGAAGCGCAACGGCTTCGGCTGGCCACACAGATCGGCTCGCGACTCATGGGCGTGCTCTATATATTGGATGAGCCCAGCATCGGCCTGCACCACCGCGACAACGCCCGTCTGGTTTGCACGTTAAAGGATCTGCGCGACATCGGTAACACGGTCATCGTCATCGAACACGATCGCGACACAATTCTCTCGGCCGACTATGTAATTGACCTTGGGCCGGGAGCGGGCGTCCACGGAGGCGAAGTGGTGGCCGTCGGGACGCCGGAAAGTATCAAACGATCTAAGGATAGTCTGACGGGGCGCTACTTGCGGCGACCCCCGTTGGCGCGCAATCCCCAAGATCATCGCAGGGGCAACGGCAAACAACTGGCCGTAAAAGGCGCGCGCGAGAACAACCTCAAGAGTATCGATGTGGGTATCCCGCTGGGGGTGTTCACGTGCGTGACGGGTGTGAGCGGGTCGGGAAAAAGCACATTGGTGAACGATATCCTTTACCGCGCGTTGCGGCGGCACTTTTATCACAGCAACAAGTTTCCGGGCAAGCACGACCGGATCGAGGGCGTAGATCACATCGACAAGGTGGTAGGGATCGACCAATCACCCATCGGTCGAACGCCGCGGTCCAATCCGGCCACGTACACAGGCCTTTTTACGCCGATCCGTGACCTGTTCGCTCAACTGCCCGAAAGCCGAATCCGTGGCTACAAAGTGGGCCGATTTAGCTTCAACGTAGCCGGTGGACGGTGCGAAAAGTGCCAGGGGGACGGCGTGATCAAGGTCGAAATGCATTTTCTGCCAGACGTATACGTCACCTGCGAGGCCTGTAAAGGCCGGCGCTACAACCAAGAGACACTAGAGGTGATGTTCAAGGGGCGAAGCATTTCCGACGTCCTGGGTTTGAGCGTCGAAGAAGCGGCCGACATTTTCTCGAAAATCCCCACGATCCGCCGAAAGTGTGAAACGTTGGTGTCCGTCGGTCTGGGCTACATAAAGCTGGGTCAACAGGCCACCACTCTTTCCGGCGGTGAGGCGCAACGGGTCAAGTTGGCGGCGGAGCTTTCCAAGCGCGGCACTGGAAAAACGCTGTACATCCTGGATGAGCCCACGACAGGCCTTCACCACGAAGACGTAAACATGTTGCTCGATGTGCTGAACAAACTTGTGGACAAGGGGAATACTGTTGTTGTGATCGAACACAATCCCGATGTAATATTGGCGGCAGACCATCTGATAGATCTTGGGCCGGAGGGCGGTGACGAAGGTGGGGAGGTGGTCGCGACGGGGACGCCTAACGACGTAATGAACAATCCGGAATCCTACACGGGCGAGATGTTACGCGAGCTCGCCGGTGAACGCATGACCTCACGCCGGGTCGGCTAACGCAATAAATTCTTCAAATCCAGATTTGTGATATGACCGAAACCCAAAAAACCCCATTGCACGCAGTGCACACCGAGTTGGGCGCCCGCATGGTACCGTTCGCAGGTTTCGAAATGCCGGTTAGCTATACCGGTATCATCGAAGAACACCGGGCCGTACGCGAACGCGTCGGGATCTTCGACGTGAGCCACATGGGTGAGGTCGACGTCTCCGGGCCGGGAACGTTCGACTTTCTCAATCGTTCGGTCACCAACGACTGCAGCAAGCTGGCCGACAACGCCGTTCTGTACACGGTGATGTGTAGGGAAGACGGCAAGACCATTGACGACTTGTTGGTCGCGCGCATCTCCGAAGATCGTGCTTTGTTGGTGGTGAACGCATCGAACATCGAAAAGGACTTAAAACATCTGCAGTCGTTGCTGCCCGAAGAAGGTGTCAGTCTGTCGGATCGAAGCGACGCTTATGGCCTGCTCGCCGTACAGGGTCCAGATTCGCGCGAGCTGATGAAAATGTGTGAGTCGTTTGCGCCGGTGCGGGATCGTCTCGACGAGCTCGCCTATTACCGCCTGATTCGCTTCGAGACAGGAGGCGACGAGATCGTCGTCTCCAGGACGGGTTACACCGGCGAGGTTGGGTTTGAGGTATTCGTGCCGGCCGCCCGCACTGAAGACTTCTGGAACGAGATAGTCGAGACAGGCCAGAAATTCGAGATCTCGCCAGTAGGGCTCGCGGCACGCGACACGCTCCGTTTCGAAGCGTCATATTGTCTATACGGTCACGAACTTGACGACGAGACCACACCGCTGGAAGCAGGACTCAGTTGGGTCGTCAAGCTCAAAAAGCGAAACGGCTTTGTCGGCAGGGATGCGCTGGCAGCAGAAAAAGAAAACGGGTCTAGAAAAAAATTAGTGGGTCTGGAGCTGGAAGGCAGAAACATTGCACGCCAGGGTTTTCCGGTGATGCAGGTGGAAGAAGTCGTCGGTCGTGTAACCAGCGGGACGTTCTCGCCGACGCTGGGGAAGAGTTTGTGCATGGCATACATAGACGCCGATAGAATAGGTGACGACCAATCCTATTCGGTACAGGTAAGAAAAAAATACGTCGGCGCGAGTGTCGTGTCGCTTCCGTTTTATAACAGCCGCGCAAAATAACTTGTCTGGGCGCGTCCAGACCGAGAAGATCGAAAGGAGAGACGGCGTGGATTTTAATAACATGCGTTTTTCGAAAGAACACGAGTGGGTGAGATTCGAGGGGGGGGAGAACGACGAAGCGGTAATCGGTATCACCGAATACGCCGCGGAGGAACTGGGCGACATTGTGTTTATCGAGTTGCCCGAAGTGGGTACGGAGCTAAAGGCCGGCGATGCCATGGGGACGATAGAAGCCGTCAAAACGGTGGCGGACTTGTTCGCACCCGTGTCGGGAACCGTGTCCGAAACGAACACGCGGCTCGAAAGCCAGCCCGATTTGGCCAACAACAGCCCGTACGAAGATGGATGGCTCGTCAAAATAAAAGTATCAGATCCGTCAGAGCTGGATGGATTAATGAGCCACGACGCATACCAGGATATGATAGGAGAAGCATAAACGGATGCCGTACCTGTATCACACCGATGAAGATCGAAAGGCGATGCTCGATTACCTCGGCGTCGGTTCCGAGGAAGAGTTGTTCGATCAGATACCTGAGAAGCATTACATGCGCGAAATGCTGCCGATAGGCGATGGCAAGACCGAACCGGAAACCCAGCGGCTTTTCGACAATATAGCAGCGAAGAACCACCCCGCGTCCGAGGTACTCAGTTTTCTCGGCGGTGGCGTTTACGACCATTTCGTACCGTCCGTTGTTCGCCACCTCGCTGGCAGGCCAGAGTTCGCCACGGCGTACACCCCGTATCAGCCGGAAGTCAGCCAGGGAACGCTGCAAGTGATCTTTGAGTTTCAAACCCACATCTCGAGACTCACCGGGATGGACGTGGCGAATGCGTCGATGTACGACGCCGCGTCGGCCCTGGCCGAGGCGAGCCTGATGGCGGCCAAGATCAAGCGCCGCGACAAGATCCTCCACCCCGCCGGTCTCAACCCGCGATACCTCGCCGTACTCCGGCGGTACCTGTCCGGTCAGGAGGTTGCCCTGGAGGAGATCCCGTACGTGGAGAAATCGGGTGACACCGACTCCGAGGCGTTGCGCGCGCGACTCTCGGAAGACGTTGCCGGCGTGATCGTGCAGACACCTAACTTCTTCGGCGTTTTGGAGCGGCCGTGGACGCTGGAAGCAGACATTCACGACAACGGTTCATTGTTGATCGCCGCGGTTGACCCGGTTTCGCTTTCGATTCTCCGGCCTCCGGGCACTTGGGGCGCCGATATCGTGGTCGGAGAGGGGCAAAGTCTGGGCAACGACATGAACTTTGGCGGGCCGTTGGTGGGTTTCATGGCGTGCAAAAAGGACTTCATCCGGCAGATGCCGGGTAGAATCGTGAGCGCAACAACAGACGTAGACGGGCGGACTGCCTATGTGCTGACGTTACAAACGCGTGAGCAGCACATCCGACGCGAGAAAGCCACTTCTAACATCTGCACCAATCAGGGATTGTTGGCCGCCCGAGCGACGTTTTACATGAGCCTCCTCGGAGAGACCGGATTTGCCGAATTGGGCCGCGTCTGCTGTAACGGAGCGCACGAATTGGCGGAGATGATACGAGCGATTGACGGTTACCGGCTGGCGTTCGATAGGCCTTTTTTTCGTGAATTCGTCGTGGAGACGCCGCACAAAAACACCGATTTGCTCGAGGCGGCACGGAGTGCGGGCATTCTGGCCGGAATCCCGCTCGATCGATACTTTGGCGGAAAGTTCGACAACCATTTGATGATGGCAGTAACGGAAAAGCACACCCGTCAAGATTTCGAAAAAGTATGCGCCGTCTTACGAGACGTGTAGCGAGGAACACAGCCAATGGGAGAAACGATCTACAGCAAGAGTCGCCGGGGGAGATCGGGGTACCGTTTTAGTACGGTGCAGCCGGAGCAGCCGGCGGTGCCGGACGAGTACTTACGCCAGGGCCCCATCGGTTTGCCCGAGGTCAGCGAACCTCAGGTGGTACGCCATTATATCGGCCTGTCGGCCAAGAATCACCACGTGGACAAAGATCTGTTTCCACTGGGCAGTTGCACGATGAAATACAATCCCAAACTCAACGAGGATATCGCCGCGCATACCGGATTCAGCGGGTTACACCCCGAACAATCCGAGGAAGACGTCCAGGGTGCTCTCGAGGTGATGGCTGTTCTCGAAGAAAAGCTGGCCTCGATAGCGGGCATGGACGCGGTAACGTTGCAGACGGCTGCTGGCGCTCAGGGAGAACTGCTGGGGTTGATGATTGCCAGGGCGTGTTTCGACGACAGAGGAGAGAGCCGCTCTACAGTGCTGGTTCCGGATTCAGCGCACGGGACCAACCCGTCGAGCGCGGCGGTGGCCGGGTTCGGTATCAAGACCTTTAAGTCCGGACACGACGGTCGGGTCGACGTCGATGTGCTCGAAAATGTCTTGGACGATGACACGGCCGTGTTGATGCTTACGGTGCCCAACACACTCGGATTGTTCGAGACACAGATCGAACAGATCACCAGCCTCGTCCACGACAGAGGTGGATTGTGCTATTTGGACGGTGCGAATCTAAACGCGCTCATGGGTCGGTGTCGTCCGGGCGAGTTGGGCTTCGACATGATGCACTTCAACTTGCACAAAACGTTTTCCACGCCGCACGGCGGCGGCGGGCCCGGGTCGGGACCGGTGGGGGTCAAAAGATATTTGGAACAGTATCTGCCCGTTCCCAGAGTAGCAAACCGCAACGGCCGCTACTCATTCGACTACGACCATCCAAAGAGCGTCGGGGCGTTACATTCTTACTATGGAAACTTCGGGATCTGTCTGCGGGCGCTGGTCTACATAACGCGCCTGGGGTCCGACGGCATCCGCCGGGCGAGTGGTGCTGCCATACTCAACGCTAACTACCTGGCCAAGTTACTCGCAAAGCAATATCCGATACCGTACGGCGAGCGCTGCATGCACGAGTTTGTGGCGACCGGCGAGCCGTTCAAGAAGCACGGGATTCGAACGCTGGACATCGCCAAGCGGCTGTTGGACTTTGGATTCTATGCGCCGACGGTCTACTTTCCACTGGTCGTTCCCGAGGCGCTGATGGTCGAGCCAACGGAAACGGAAGGGAAAGAAACGCTCGACCGCTTCGCCGACGCGTTTGCGCAGATAGCCAGGGAGGCGATCGAGACGCCGGAGTTTCTCAAGGAGGCACCACACGACACGCCGGTCCGCCGTGTCGACGAAACGGCCGCCAACCGGCATCCGGTGATCACCGCGCCGCGCGACAAAACGGAAGGCGTCTAAGACCGCGTCACCTCATCTTTGCAGAGGTTTTTGTGGCGAGTTTCGTTCTACGCAGGGTTGTCCACTCCGTTATTCTCGTCTTGGTCACGATCACAGCAACGTTTTTTGCCGTCCAGCTGGCGCCCGGCGATCCGTTGAGCCGTTACTACAGCCCCGACATCGATCCCGCGGCGATGGATCGGGTCCGGACTCAGCTCGGTCTCGACGCCCCGGCGATCGTCCAGTACGGCAGATGGTTGTGGAGTTTCGTAAGGGGAGACTTCGGCGTAAGCATATCGAAACACCGTCCCGTAGGCACAATCCTGCGCGAAACCGTTCCCCGCACGCTCCAGCTGACGGTAGTCGCGTTTTTGGTCCAGCTCTTGGTCGGTTTGGGCATAGGCATGGCGGCCGCGTGGAAGCGCCATCGCCCGCCCGACCGGATACTGACGGGGACGGCGTTGGTGATTTACGCCATTCCCGCCTTCTACCTCGCTTACCTGTTGATCGCGCTGTTGTCTCTGCGGCTCGATTGGCTCCCCACATCGGGCATCCAATCCATCGGTCTCGAAGGTGCCTCGCATTGGCGCGTATTCACCGATCGATTGGCGCACATGGTGATGCCGGTTCTGGTACTGGGCGTGGCCAGCGCCGCTGGGCTCGCCAGGTACACGAGGGGCAGCGTGCTGGAAGCCATCAGTGAGGACTATATCCGCACGGCGCGGGCCAAAGGGGTCGCCGAGGGGAAAGTGATTTGGTGGCACGCGTTCCGAAACGCCCTCCCACCGATTATGACCGTTGTCGGGCTCAGTGTCCCGTTCCTCCTCGGCGGAGCCGTGGTGGTGGAAAAAGTGTTTGCTTGGCCCGGGATGGGGGCGCTCTTGGTCGACTCCATATTCGCCCGCGACTACCCCGTGGTGTTGGCCGTTAATTTTATAGCAGCGTGCATGGTGATCGTCGGAAATCTGATCGCGGACGTTTCGTACTTGTTAGCCGATCCGCGCACAAAACTTGCATCGTCCGGAGCAACGCCGGACGGAGAGTGAGGGGCTAAAGCCCCGGTGACGTGATGAAACACGTAACTTCCTCCGTTTTAAGACTTTTACCCGGCGGTACGACAGGTGCCCGCCGGGGTTTCGGCCTGATTTTTGCCGTTTTTTTCTACGCGTACGGCCTGGTGGTCGCGTTACGCGGCGACGTTTTGACCGGGTTGTGGACCGACGGCACTCAGTCTGCCAGATGGGACGCCGCGGCCATAATTGCCGGCTGGGTGATGTTGTACTTGGGGAGCGTTGTCCCGCCTCTCATCGGCGGACGCGTGGGCGCGAGCCGATCGGGGGCCGGTGCTTTCCGGCGTTTTCGCACCAACGCGGCGGCGGCGGTGGGCTTTTGGGTTTTCATGGCGTTGATAGGCGCGGCAATCCTGGCGCCGTTGCTGGCGGTCGCCGACCCCACCGCTCAGGAATCGCCGGCGCTAACGCGTTACCAGGCACCGTCGGCGACCCACCCGATGGGTACCGACAAGTTTGGGCGTGACGTGTATTCGCGAGTACTCTACGGAGCGCGCGCGTCGCTCTCGATCGGCGTGATATCGGTGGCGTTGGCGGTACTCCTCGGATTGTTGGTCGGCGTGTTCTCGGGCTACTCTGGAGGGCGCGTGGACGACGCCGTCATGCGGATTGTGGACGGATTGCTGTCGTTTCCAAGGTTGTTGTTCGTACTCACGTTGGTGGCGTTGTTTTCGAACTCGTATCTGCTTTTGATAGTCGTCGTATCAGCGACCGGGTGGATGGGGGCGGCACGGTTGGTCAGGGGGGAGATACTTCGCGTCAAAAGGCGCGAGTTCGTTCAAGCGGCCGTGGCGACCGGAGTGGGACGGATGCGCCTGGTGTTGCGACACCTGCTGCCCAACTCGCTGGGTCCGGTCATCGTGGCGGCCACCCTCAACGTCGGCGGCGTGATTTTGCTGGAGTCGTATCTTTCGTTCTTGGGTTTGGGCATCCAACCACCGCAACCCAGTTGGGGCGCGATGGTGTACGAGGGGCGCGAGGTGTTGCTGGCGGCGTGGTGGGTGAGCGCTTTTCCCGCCGTAGCCATCGTCGTGGCGGTGGTGGCGTGTAACATGATGGGTGACGGCCTGCGCGACGCATTGGATACCCGGGTCGAAAGAACTTAAACGCTTGTGATGGGGAATATGCCATTGACCGTGGCGGAGTTGGGAACATAACGTTCGACAAGAGCTAACGAGATGATTACGATTGAAACCGAAAAACAACGTGGTCTCACGAACGGATCGAGTGGCATGGACAATCTTCTCGAAATCACCAACCTCTCCTGCAGTTTTGCGACGGAGGAGGGTTCCGCGCGCGCCCTCGACGGCGTGAGCTTCTCCATCAAGCCGGGCGAGACGTTGGGACTGGTGGGCGAAAGCGGTTGTGGAAAAACGGTCACGGCGTTGTGTATCATGCGCTTGATTCAGGTGCCTCCAGGCCGCATCGAGAGTGGCAGCATCGTATTCAAGGATCAGAACCTGCCGGCGTTGTCGGAAAAAGAAATACGCAAGATACGCGGCAACGAGATCTCCATGGTGTTTCAGGAGCCAATGACCAGTCTCAACCCGGTTTTCACCTGCGGGTACCAAGTCGAGGAGGCCGTGCTGCTCCACCAGCGGGTGGGGAAAAAAGAAGCTCGGGAAAAAACGATCGATATGCTGGAATTGGTCAAGATTCCGGATCCGCGCCGGGTCGCCAAATCGTACCCCCACCAGCTCAGCGGTGGCATGCGACAACGAGTAATGATCGCCATGGCGCTCTCGTGCAACCCCAGCTTGCTGATCGCAGATGAGCCCACGACGGCGCTCGACGTAACGATTCAAGCGCAGATACTCGATCTACTCCAATCGGTTCAGGAAAAATTCAACATGGCGATTCTCATGATCACCCACGACTTGGGAGTGATTGCCGAGATGGCCCGACGCGTGGTAGTGATGTACGCCGGCAAGGTGATGGAAATCGGCAGCGTATTGGAGATATTTCGCGATTCGAGACACCCGTACACGCTGGGGCTCAAGGAGTCAATTCCGCGGCTGGCCACCAAAGGCGTCCGCCTCAAGGTGATACCGGGCAAGGTGCCAGACCCCCTCGATTTTCCCTCTGGATGCCGGTTTTCCGACCGTTGCAAGTACGCAGAGTTCCGGTGCGACAACGAGGCGGTCGAGCTACGGGAGATTAGTAACGGCCACTGGGTTCGCTGTTGGAAAAACATTCACGATGATTGACATGGAAGTCGACGTCACATATTCAAAGCACTCGTCCGAGCAGGCGACGCGCGTATTACTCGAAGTCAAGAACCTTCGGAAGCACTTCCCGATCCGCCGGGGGTTTTTCTCGCGGGTTGTCGGCAATGTTCTTGCCGTCGACGGCGTGAGCTTCGAGTTGTACCGTGGCGAGACGTTGGGCCTGGTCGGTGAATCGGGATGCGGTAAAACAACGTTGGCGAGGGTTATCCTGCGGTTGTTGGAGGCGACCGGGGGGGAGGTGTTTTTCGACGACATTCCCATCTTTTCTCTGGGTAAAAAGAAACTGCGCCAGATACGCAAGCGCATGCAAATCATCTTCCAGGATCCCTACGGATCACTGAACCCGCGCTTGACGGTGGGAAGTATGATCGGCGAAGCGATTCGGATTCACAAGCTCGCCGACGGTGACGCCGTGCGGGAAAGGGTCGTTCAGTTACTCGAACGAGTCGGAATCCCCGCCGAGTATATGAGCCGATACCCGCACGAATTCTCTGGCGGGCAGAGACAGCGAGTGGGCATCGCGCGCGCGCTCGCCGTCGCACCGGACTTTATCATTGCCGACGAGCCGGTAAGCGCCCTCGACGTCTCAATCCAAGCCCAGATCATCAACCTCTTGAAGGACCTGCAAGAGGATTTGGGTCTGACGTTTTTGTTTATCGCCCACGATTTAGGCGTGGTAGAATACATCAGTGACCGCGTGGCCGTCATGTACCTGGGAAAGATAGTTGAGCTAACCGAGAGCGACCGGCTCTACTCGGACGCGAAGCACCCTTACACGCAGGCATTGCTGAGCGCAATTCCCAGTCTGGACCCGACGAGAAAGAGCAAGCGGATACTCCTGCCGGGGGACGTCCCCAGCCCGGCCGACGTGCCCAAGGGCTGCGCGTTTCACACGCGTTGCCCCAGCGCGATGCAGATCTGCCGCGAGAAAACGCCCGAGCTCAAAGAAGTGGATGACGGACACAGGGTGAGCTGCTGGTTGTTCGAAAAGTAAGGTCGTCGTGCCGGCGCAATCCCCACATAGCCGGTAGGCCGCAAGTTAGGTTGTTGCGGGTGAATGCGGATCCGGGCAAGTTCGAGTGAGCAAAGCTGTTTCCCAAGAAACCACGATCGGACCACGAAAAATAAGCGCCTGAAAAATAATAAGTTACCCGGGCGTGGCGGCCGGGCAATTCGAACCGGTCCGAGTCAGCGGTCCGGGAAGTCGTGCCACAGGTGGGGACTGGCGTCGGCAGGGGGCGCTGAGACCGCCCATTCGGCCGCCCCTGGCCACCCGATAGATATTGACAGAGGCGCGCCATGCTCTTATATTTTGTAGCGAAGTCCGTGATACTTCTTTATTTTGCCACACGAGATGTGGTAGTGTGACCCCACCAGTTCGAGTATCTCGCCGGCAGTCACGGGCTGCGTCGAGATGTTTCGAGTCCCCACCACGACATATTCTGAAATCGAGTGCGATGGTAACCTAATCACACCGAGCATCCTTAGACGGCTTTCCGTGTGTATTGAAAGGGGTTCGCTAATGTTTCGACGTGAGATGAGAGGTCCTGCGGTAGCAATTGTTGCCCTCGCCCTCTCTTGTCTCCTCCCGACGTCACTCCTGGCACAATCCGGAACCGGTACGATATCGGGCACCGTTTACAACGTCAAAACAAACAAGCCGCTTGCCTACGCAAACGTGATCGTCTTGGGGACGAACTTGGGCGCGATGAGTCTGGCCGACGGCAAGTTTTCGGTTAAAGGAGTTCCGGCAGGTACGTACGCTATCAAAGCGATGATGATGGGCTATAAGCCGGAAGAGAGGTCCGGCGTCGTCGTCAACGCGGGCAAAGACACAAGGCTGGATTTCAAGCTCGATGAGACAATCGTCATGAAAACCCAGGAGATCGTCGTCACGGCCGAAAAGAAGATGGTCGAGGTGACGGCTTCCGACGCGCGCGGCACGGTGACCTCCGAGCAGCTTGAGGAGATGCCGGTCGACGACGTGCTCGAGGCTGTGGCACTGAAAGCGGGGATCGTCAAACAAGGTGACGAGATGCACGTTCGCGGCGGTCGCGGCAGCGAGGTGCAGATTCAGATCGACGGCGTGGCCGTCGACGACCCGCTCGGCGGTGGGACGGTCGCTGTCGGATTGTTGGGTACGGCCGGATCGGAGATCGTCTCGGGCGGTATGGACGCAGAATACGGCGACGCGCAGTCGGCGGTGATCAATATTACCACAAAAGAGGGTGGACGCCGGTTCGCGGGCGAGTTCAGGTATTTTACCGACGATTTTGGCCGTCAGGACAAAACATATACAAACTTCGATCGACTCAGTCTCGGATTTGGAGGTCCGACCTGGTGGAAGAGTTTTAGATACTACGTTTCCGGAGAGGCTACTTTTTCTGATACGGAAAACACGACCATTGAGCCGCGTCCCGAACACAAGATTACCAACTGGTTGAAATTCCGTGAGCGCCAAACGGAAAACTACAACTTTCAATCGAAGCTGACATACAACCGCCAGCGGGTCAAGGTGAGCGGCGAGGTGATTATGTCGAGCTCGCGCCGCGATCGGTATTACAACAACTGGAACATCGAAGGCTACGTTGAAAAGATCTACTTCTTCCAGTCGCTGCGCCGTTTGGTAGAAACTCAGCCGGGCGAGATGGAAGAGTTGATTTTTGGTCGAATCGTCCGGCTCGACCACGGAACGTGGGCTAAAATAACGGATCCGGGCGAACAGCAGAGAAAATTGAATATTCGGCCAGTCAATGTGTGGCAGGATGTCCGTGACGAAGAGACTGGATTGTCGACGACGGTTCCGACTGGACGGTTTTTCCGGGCGGCCGACATCGGCGGAATTACTGTTATTTGGGATGAAGATGTTACATCAGCGAGTGGGGCGACGTACACTCAGCCGTGGGTGTTGTTCTCAGGCTTCCAGAATCCGGCCAGCGAGTTCAAGCCGTTTCTGCGAGATCCTAGCGGTGCCGATTCTGCGTTCGTGCCTTTCAACTCTGCTTCACACACGCCGCAGCTCGTCAGCGACCACGTGCAGTTCAAAATCGGATTCAACCACAACATCACGAGTAAACTGCTGTATACGATCAAGGTCAGCCGGCTGCAGTTGTCGACGCGTCAGACCGTGAACGACGAATTCGGCAACCCGAAACAACCGCATGAATTCGCGTCTGCCGGGTTGCCGACGTTGCTGCCCAACGGGGCGTACGTCCAGAGCGGTATAACGCAAGCGACCTATTACACCGATAACGACCATCCGTACTTTGTCACGTCTTACGATTACCCGTTTTACGGTGCTCAAAGGACAGTTCAATACTTGATACGAGGGGATATTACATCGGAGCAAATAAAGGGACACCGTATCAAAACCGGTGCGCAGGTGATCTACAACGATTTGAACGACGACGAACGCACCAGTCCGGCGCTGCAACGATTCAACACTGAAACCGGCACGTTTCAGCAAGGTCTGAACGTCAACACGTACCGCAACTTCAATACGGAAGGCGCCCTATACGGTCAAGACAAGTGGGAATACCAGGGGATGGTCGTCAACGGCGGACTGCGCTTTGAGTTCTTCTCAACGGGCAACAACACAGAGATCAAAATTCACAACTCTGAGATAGATCAGACGGTTGATCAGTGGAAGTTCAATCTTTCGCCGCGTCTCGGTTTCGCGTTTCCGATTACAGACCGCGATAAGTTTTTCTTCCACTACGGTCGTTTCACGCAGTGGCCCAGCCGTGTGTTCCTATTCAAAACACAGGATGCGATCGGTGCGCTAGGAACGTTGGGCAACCCCAACCTCCAACCGGAATTGACAGTCTCGTATCAGGCGGGAATTTCGCACCAGTTCACCGACGACATCGCCGGCAACTTCATCGTCTTCAACAAAGACATTTTCGGGCTGGTATCGTCTACTCTTGTCACCGACGACACAACGGGCGTCCAAAGTATTCGCTACATTAACAAGACGTACGCCAGTTCGCGTGGGCTCGAGATCTCGCTCGAGAAACGGCTGACTCGCCGTCTTGGTTTCGAGGTGTACTACACTTACTCGTTTGCCGACGGTGTCGCCAGCGACGCAGATTTTGGCCGCTCCGCCGAGGGACTCACTCACTTGCCGACCGAAGAGTTGCCGCTCGACTGGGATCAGCGGCACACGTTTAACGTAACGTTACGTTTGCGGGACCAAAACAAATGGGGGGCGACGGCAATATACCAGTATGGATCGGGCTTGCCGTGGACGCCGTTCGATCGATTCGCGCGTAAGCAGGATCCAATGTGGGAAAACTCGCGTAGTCTAGAACCGACACACCGCCTTCGCGTACAAGGCCGGAAGCAGTTCAATATTTACGGCCGGGAACTGACGTTCTATTTTGAAGGGCGCAACCTGCTCGACGACGACATTCTGCTGCCGTTCGGCACGTCGCCAGGTGTGTTTCCCGGAATGGTGGGTGTCGGAATGGATAACGGCTCGTACCTGACCGAGACCGGTCGTTACGGCGGTGCATATCTTCAAGATATTAACGACGACGGACGGGACGAATTCAACCCAGTCTACGATCCGACGATCTGGGAAACCCACCGGGTCTGGCGGCTTGGAATCGGTTTCGAGTTTTAACGACTAGGAAACGTATCCGATACGGTTCGGAAGTAATTACCACCCCGTAGGAGGTAAATCGTGAGATCGACGTTCATCAAAGGGATATGCATTCTGGCGATGATCACGTTTCTGCCCACACAATCAATGGCGACCGAGCCATTTGCCAAGGTGGGAACGTACGCGCTTCAATTTTTAAAGATACCCGTATCCGCACGCGCCGTCGGCATGGGATCCGCTTTTACCGCGATCGCCGACGATGCGACGGCGACGTATTGGAACCCAGCCGGTCTGGTCGACCTGACCCGCACTCAGATCTCTCTCAACCAGACTTGGTGGCCGGCGGACATCAACCTCTCCTACGCCGCGGCGGCGTTCAATCTGCCGTTTGTGCCGGGCACGTTCGGCGTGAGCGCTCGCGCGCTTACGTTAGACCCGCAGGTGGAACGAACGGTCTTTTTGCCGGAAGGGACGGGCCGGACGTTCGACGCCGGTGACATGTCATTCGGGGTATCGTACTCGAAGTTTTTTACGGACAAGTTCTCGTCGGGAGGAACGGTCAACTTTATCCACTCGGGCCTGGCGGAGAAGAGCGTGAACACGTTCAGCATCGACTTCGGTTTGATATACCGGATCGGCCTGTGGGGGATGCGGTTGGGCATGATGATCCAGAGCCTGGGCTCGAAGGTTGACTACGACGATCGCGCCTCCAAGATGCCGACGATTTTCAAAGTCGGGATCGCCGCCACACCGTATCAAATGGGCGCGAACAACTTGCAAGGAGTGTTCGAGTTTTCGCACCCGTCGGACAACAAGGAGATGCTCAACCTCGGAGCGGAATACGGCTTCAATCAGTTCTTTTTCCTCCGCGGCGGGTATAATTTCAATGCGGATTCGCAAGGACTGGCGGCAGGCTTCGGACTGAGGGTCGACACGAGCCAGACCTCCGACCTGATCTTCGACTACGCGTGGTCGGACATGGACTTCCTGGGCAATGTCCACCGGGTATCGGTGGCTTTCAGTTACTAAGGTGTTGGCTCAGGGCCCGGTGAGGGGCCCAACTCACGTGCTTCTGAACCGTAGGAGGCGCCCCACCGGGCGCCTCCTGTCTTTTTTCTACTCGCTTCTGCCGCGCCCGGACGATCACCGACGGCAGTTCGCACGCACGGACTCCAAGTC
>CBDVBX010000010.1:0-31628 GCA_965372335.1 uncultured bacterium
CGCTGTCGACCCCCACCAGCTACGCGCCCTTGACGTTCAGAGGTCCAAGGCCGGCCGCATCGCGGGATTGAGCAGGACCTTAATCGGCGAGCATAATAGAGGGGCCAATGGGCGAGCCGATTACGGAGGCGAGCGACAGGTTCGGAGATGCTACATGCAAGGCAGTATTCAGCAAGCCGTGCCGCGAAACCCGCGATTGGCCGGGCCAAAACCCAGAGGGATGACCTCGGCGGCTGCCGTTCGTATGTTCCGGGTGAGTAGAGAGAGAGTTCTTGCGTGAGTTGTTCATGGCGGTGACAATCAGGGGAGAGAAAGGAGAGCGTAGATGGACTACGGATCCGAGACGCTGGCGGCGTTGGTCAAAGCGCTTTCCAGGTTGCCCGGAATCGGCGTGAAAACCGCGCAACGGCTCGCCTTGAACCTCCTTAGAGGTGAAAACGACCGGGCCGAAACCCTCGGTGGCCTCTTGCTGACCCTTAAGGAAAAAGTACGCTTTTGTGACACCTGCGGGAGCATCACAGAGGATGAAGAATGTGCAATTTGCATGGACCCCGGCAGGGATCGAGAGTCGATATGTGTCGTGGAAGAACCGCAAGACGTGTTAACTCTTGAAAAGACAGGACAATACAAAGGTCTCTACCACGTGCTGCACGGCGTGCTGTCGCCAGTCGACGGGATAACCCCCGAAAAATTGAACCTTGAGACTCTCAACGCGCGGGTAACAAACGGGAATGTGAAGGAAGTCATTGTCGCTACGAATCCTACCGTTGAAGGGGACACGACGGCCCTATATATCGCAAAATCCCTCGGTTCCACCGGTTGCACTGTCACGAGACTTGCTACGGGTTTGCCCATGGGCGGAACCCTCGAATTCGCCGATGATTTAACACTTGTAAAAGCGATCGAGCGGAGAGAGAAACTCTAAACGCCGGTGGCGCTGACCCGCAGGGCCTGCGCGGTCGGCCGTATCGGATTCGACCTGGAGCAGGCTTATGATTAAAGCTGATTGGACGATATACGAAGAGGACTATTGGGCTTTAAACAGTGTCCTCAAGGAGCTCATTGAAAACTCCAACTCCCAAAGTGTGCTGCTTATCGACAAGACAGGGCAGTTGATCGCGAGCGTGGGAATGGAACCCGAGTTCGACCTTATGAGTTTCGCGTCGTTGTGCGCCGCGGACTTCGAGGCCAACGCCCAACTCGCCCAACTGATCGGGGAAAAAGACTTTTCCACTCTGTACCACCAGGGCTCAGACGAGAGCATGTATCTCTCCCGTGTGGCGCAAGCAATCATCCTGGTGGTCCTGTTCAACAAACGGACCACTCTAGGGCTTGTGCGCCTCCGGGTGAAAAAGGCCGTCGAGGGCCTCAACACCATCCTTCACGGTTTGTTCGACAAGCTCGAGTACGAGAACGAGGACCTCAAGGAGTTCGACGCCGAATTCGCCGACGAATTGAACAAAGAGATAGATTCACTTTTCCAGGATTGACGTAGGGAGTCGGTGCATGTCGCTCATCAACTATTCATCGCGTGAGATTAACTGCAAGATCGTCTACTACGGCGCCGGTCTTTGCGGCAAAACCACGAACATTCAGTACGTGTACAACAAGGTCGATCCAGGTACCAAGGGCAAACTGATCACGCTTGCCACCGAGATGGATCGGACTCTGTTCTTCGACTTTTTGCCGCTTGAACTGGGCACCGTCAAGGGCTTCAAGACGCGCTTCCATTTGTACACGGTTCCTGGTCAGGTTTACTACGATGCCTCGCGAAAGCTCATCCTTCGCGGCGTCGACGGCATTGTGTTCGTTGCCGACTCGCAGGCGTCGCGGTTCGACGCGAACATCGAAAGTCTCTACAACCTCCACGAGAACCTCGAGGAGTATAAGCTCAAAATAGAGGACATACCGTTCGTTATCCAATACAACAAACGCGATATGCCAGATATCATCTCGATGGACGAACTCGAGCAGGAGCTCAATCCAGAGGGCTACCCCAGCCACGAAGCTGTCGCCGTCACGGGCGAGGGTGTCTTTGACACGCTCAAGGCCGTCGCAAAGGGTGTACTCAAAAAACTCTCCAAAAACTAAACGGTCCTGGGATTCCCGTAAGAATTCAGTTGAGTATCCGGCCGAAGGCGGATACTTTTTTAGTTCTACCATTCGGAGGACATGAGTGAAATTCGTAGTCAAGCTGATCGGTTCTTTTGGTTTCACGGGATACTTTCCGATCTTTCCGGCCACGTTCGCGTCGTTCGTGTTCATCCTCGTCTACGGACTCGTCCCCGGGGGTGAGATCTTGGCGCACCCAATCGTATTCGTGGCCACGCTCGTGGTGTCCGTGCCCGTGTCGACGCGGATGGAGAAGTACTACGGTAACGACCCCGGGTGCGTCGTCATAGACGAGGTCGTCGGAATGCAGACAATCTTGGTGGGTGCGGAAAACGTGGGAGTGTGGGGGATGTTTGCCGTCTTCGCTTTGTTTCGGTTTTTCGACGTTGCAAAGCCTTTTCCCGTGAACCGATCGCAACAGCTCCGCGGAGGCTACGGCGTCGTCATTGACGATTTCTTAGCCGGTATCTACACCCGCTTGGCGGTGATCGTGTTGTCGCTGTTGATACCGTCTCTGGGCAAGTTTGCCCCGTGGATTAACTAATCTATCGAAGTTGGGTGCCGAAGTTGAATACGACGAACGATGTCGAAATCTTGCTCGTCGGTGACGAGCTTCTGAAGGGCGAGCGGTCCGATACGCACTTGAACTATCTGGGCAGGGTCCTACGCCGCTGCGGTGTGAGAGTCGGGCGCGTGCAGGTAGTCGGTGACTCCGTTGAGGTGATCGCGGCAGCGGTCTCCGTGCGATGTTCCGCGACGCGGATGTTGATCGTGACCGGCGGGCTGGGCCCCACTCCAGACGATGTCACCAGGCACGGTGTTGCCAAGGCGCTGGGGTTGGGGTTGGAGTTTCACGAGCCGTCTTGGGAGGCCATCCGGAGGTTCTTTGCCGAGAGGGGTAAGGAGGCAACCGACGTCAACCGGCAGCAGGCGGAATTTCCCGCGGGGGCTCGAGTGCTGACGAATTCGCTTGGAACCGCGCCTGGATTTGTTGTCGACCACGCCGACACGACAGTTGTCGTACTGCCGGGCCCGCCGCCCGAAGTTCGCCAAATGGTGGAGGACGACGTGCTGCCGCTGGTAAGTGACATTTTTCAGCGCGAGCCGTTGCGCGTCGAAACGTTTCGCACGATCGGCGTGGGGGAATCGGTGATGCGCTCGTTGATCGGAGATGAGTTGGACGCCATCGAGGCGTACGCCGTCTCGTCGTTGCCGTCTCGAACGGGTGTTGACGTCATCCTCACCGAGAAACCGGGCTTGTCCGATCGGTCGAAACTGGATGAGGAGGCGGCCCGAGTCGATCGCGTCCTACGCGAAGCCATCGGCAGAAAATTCTACGAGCGGGGAGAGCGATCACTCTTCGAAATGGTGCACGATTTGCTGACTCGGCGCGGCGAGACGCTGGCGGCGGCCGAATCGCTCTCCGGCGGCTGGATCGGCAAACTGTTCACCGATATTCCCGGCAGCAGCGCCCACTTCCTGGCAGATGTCGTCGCGTACGGAAATGACGCCAAGATAGAATTCCTGGGAGTCAATAGCGACACGCTCGAGACCTACGGTGCCGTCAGCGAGGAGACGTGCACCGAGATGGCCCACGGCATCCGTCGGCGCGCGCGAGCAGACTATGGGCTGGCAACCACGGGCATTGCCGGGCCGACCGGCGCCACGCCCGGTAAACCGACCGGTTTGACCTACATCGGACTCTCATGGGACGGCGGCTGTAAGGTCAGTCGTCAGGTCTACGGCGGGATGCGCGATGACGTGCGCCAACGGGCGTGCTACGGCGTCGTGTGGCTGCTCTACGACCATCTCAACGACTGATGCGACTATTCATAGCGGTTAACTTCGAACCCCGACTCGGAGAACTCATCGCTTCGGCGATCGATTCGTTTCCGGTGGCGAACGCCCCTTGGCGGTGGACGCATCCGGAGGCATGGCACGTCACGCTCAAGTTCTTGGGCGAAACTGCGGAGACCGACGTGGCCCCCATCTCTCGTTGCCTGGATCAAGTTGCCGGGCAGCACGCCTCGTTTAGGTTCGAACTGAGGGATTTCGGGGGGTTCCCCAATCTGCGCCGACCGCGTGTACTGTTCTACCGAATCGACGAGGGCGCCGACCGTCTGGAACGGCTCGCCTCCGACATCAACCAGGTCCTGGGCGACGTAATGCGGATCCCGAAGGACGACAAACGGTTTCGCGCTCACGTCACCGTGGCCCGTGTCAAGTCGCGATTAGCGCCGTCGGTGGTCGTCGATCTAGAGGATGTTCCCCCGCTCGAGGGGGCCGTGCAGACCGTCAGGTCTATCGACCTGATGAAAAGCGAGCTCCGGCGCGATGGGGCCCACTACCAGCTGCTTAAAGCATTTGCACTCCCTCATGCGTCGTGATACTATTTCCGCGCTGACAAGCATTTAGGCACTTTCGCCAAGCCCCTTGGGCCAGGCTGGTGGGGAAAAGGCGGAAGATGGGATGATGGGAAATACTGGCCGGTTCTCTCCAAGAAAGGGGAATCCAATGTCCAAGAAAAGCATCGGCGAAGACAAAACCAAGTCGCTCGATCTGACAGTTGCGCAGATCGAGAAGCGGTTCGGCCAAGGGTCGATCATGCGCCTCGGAGACGGCGGCGGGATCGTACCCGTGGAAGTCATACCGACCGGAAGCATTGCTCTCGACATCGCGCTGGGGGTCGGCGGTGTGCCGCGGGGACGTATCATCGAAGTCTTCGGCCCCGAAGGTTCGGGTAAAACCACGCTCACCAGCTCGATTGTTGCCCAAGCTCAGAAACTCGGCGGTATGGCCGCGTTCATCGACGCGGAACACGCGTTTGACCTCGCGTACGGCAAGAGGATTGGCATCGACGTGGACAATCTGCTCGTTTCGCAGCCGGACACCGGCGAACAGGCGCTCGAAATCACGGAAATGCTGATTCGCAGTGGCGCGCTGGACCTGATCGTCATCGACTCGGTCGCCGCGCTGGTGCCGGCGGCAGAGATCAACGGTGAAATGGGTGACGCCCACGTGGGCCTGCAGGCCCGATTGATGTCGCAAGCGCTGCGCAAACTCACCGGTACGGTGGCGAAGACGAAGACGTGCCTCATATTCACCAACCAAATCCGGATGAAGATCGGCGTAATGTTTGGGAGTCCCGAAACCACGTCGGGCGGTAATGCTTTGAAGTTCTATTCGACCGTGCGTATGGACATACGTCGGATCGGCGCGATCAAAGAAGGTGATACAATCTCGGGCAACCGCACCAAAGTCAAAGTGATCAAGAACAAGGTCGCGGCGCCTTTCAAAGTGGCTGAGTTCGACATTATTTACGGCGAAGGTATTAGTTACGAGGGCGACGTCATCGACATCGGAGTCGACATCGAAGCGGTAAAGAAGAGCGGCACCTGGTATTCGTTCGAAGAAGAGCGTTTGGGCCAGGGTAAGGAGGCATCCAGGCGCTTTTTGAGGGAGCACCCCGATATCACCGAGAAGATTGCCTCCAAGATCCGTTCGCACCACGGTTTGGATCAACGCGGCGAAGACGCCAGCGACGGAACGAAGTCGGGCGAAAACAAATCGGCCGTTACCGACGAACGAAGCGGCGCAGCGGAGGGGAAAAATACCGCCGGCATCGTGCGACCCGTGTCACCGTCACCAGGCGGGGAGCGAAAAAACGCTCGAGTACGGCCTGAGTGAGTAAGCAGTAAATGCCCGATCACATTGTGGAGTTGAAACCGCGCCCCCGGGGACGAGTGACCATCAAACTCGCCGGGGGGCGGTTTTTTACCGTACCTCTGGACCAGACGCGAGCGCTCTCGGTCGGGACGGCCTTGTCGGATGGTGAAATCTCCCGTCTCGACAGGATAGACCAATACTTTCGCGGCAGAAGCAAAGCGATGCTGTTGCTGTCGAAGCGAGCTCGAACGCGGGCACAGATCAAAACGGCGCTGAAAAAACTGTCGATTGAACCATCGATTCAAGACGGAATTCTCTCTGAGTTGATCGAAACGGGACTGGTCGATGACCACAGGTTCGCACGCGAATACGTTCACTTGAAGTCGGAGGTCAGGGGATTCGGACCTCATCGCCTGCGCCACGACCTCACGCGGCTGGGTGTGGGTAGCGCCATCGTGGATGAAGTCCTCGACCGATCGTTCGACTCGGAGAAACAAACGTCGATGGCGCGTGAACTGGCGTTGCGCCGGGCCGGGGGCGGGAGCGTGGATGAAAAAACGGCGCGCCGCATAGCGGATTTGCTGCGGCGAAAGGGATTCGACTTCGAAGTCGTAAACCGTGTCGTCTACGATCTCCTCCACAGACGGGAAGACGGAGGCGCATTGGAATGACGCCTTTCTAACAAATCGCGCCTCGCGAACAGGCGAAACCATGAGCAAGAAATCAAAGAAGCCGGCACCCAAGAGTAAGATTACAAAGATGCCGGCACCCCAGAGTAAGATTACAAAGATGCCGGTATCTGACCTCGAGCGATTCGCTGTTGACCAGTTGGTGAAGGATTTTCTCGAGTTCTTCTGGTCCAAACAACACCAGATCGTACCGAGCGCGCCGTTGCTCCCCGAGGATCCCACGCTTCTGTTCACCGCCGCTGGTATGGTGCCGTTCAAGTCCTTCTACCGCGCGCCCGACAAAGCGCCGTATTCACGCGCCGCCTCGGTGCAGAAGTGTCTGAGGGCTGGTGGAAAGCAGAGCGACCTCGAAAACGTCGGAAGAACATTACGTCACCACACTTTTTTCGAAATGCTGGGTAATTTCAGTTTTGGCGATTACTTCAAGAAGGAAGCAATCGAATGGGGTTGGGAACTGTCCGTCGACGTCTGGGGCCTGGACAAGGATCGCCTGTGGATAAGTGTTTACAACGACGACGATGAGGCGTTTGAATTGTGGGAGAAACACATCGGTTTTCCGCGCGAGCGCATCGTGCGCATGGGCAAGGCCGACAATTTTTGGGGTCCCGTGGGAGATACCGGCGTTTGCGGCCCGTCGTCAGAGATGTACTACGATACTCGACGGGGCGGTGACAATGGCGGCAAGCCGGGAGACCCCGGAACGGAAGACCGGTTCATAGAGTATTGGAACCTCGTCTTTCCCCAGTTCTTTTACACGGACGCTGGCGCGTACGATCCGCTGCCCAGGCCTGGCATCGACACCGGTCTGGGGCTCGAGCGTCTGGCGTTCATACTCCAGGATGCCCCGGACAACTATCACACCGATGAGTTTCTGCCCATTCGCCAATGCGTTGAACGCGTGCTCCCCGACGACGAAACTCGGGAAAAAGCTGCATTTGCTGTCAACGTGGCCGCCGACCATGTGCGCGCTCTCACGTTTGCTTTGACAGAGGGTATCATGCCGTCGAACGAGGGGCGCGGCTATGTGCTCAGGCGATTGTTACGTCGGGCTCTTACCAAGATGCAACCGTTCGGCGTAACCGAACCGTTTCTCGCCCCCGCTGTCGACGCTGTGATCGAGAAAATGGGCGGGCGTTATCCAGAAATTCGAGAACGCGGCGATCTAGTGAAGAAAGTGATCACCGCCGAAGAGGAGCGTTTTCTCTCGACGCTCGAACAGGGCATGGCCAAACTCGAGGCGATTTTGGACAAAGCATCGGCGGACAAAAATTCTCGCGTCGATGGCAAAGATGCGTTTCTTTTGTACGACACCTACGGTTTCCCCCTCGAGCTCACGGAGGAGCTGGCGGAGGACCGGGGGCTGAGTGTCGAGCGCGACGGTTTCGAAGCGGCGATGGCGGAGCAAAAAAATCGCGGCCGACAAGCCAGTTTTCATGACTTGGTGGGAACCAGCGATTCCCCTTTTGAGGAGCTCAAAACCGCGGACGTCACCGAATTTGACGGGTACGACCTAACGGCTTGCACGGCACAGCTGGTGGCGTACTGCATCGTCGAATCCGGCGGCGACGATAGTCGAGAGGTCGACTTGGTCACCGACCGAACAGTGTTCTACGCTGAGAGCGGCGGACAGGTCGGAGACACGGGGATAGCCGTGATCGGTGAGAAGCGGTTGGAAATTACGGATACGCAATACAACGGCAGCAGGATCGTTCACCGTGCTGTGTGGCCGGGCGAGGAATCGGACAAAGAAATAAAAGGTTTCTTGAGTAAACACTCACGAGTTGAATTGGCGGTCGACGAGGACAAGCGCCTCGCAACGATGCGAAACCACACGGCGACGCATCTGTTGCACTCGGCGCTTCGGCGCGCGCTGGGCGATCACGTCGCCCAAGCTGGGTCGCTGGTGGCGCCCGGCCGTTTGCGGTTCGACTTTCACCATTTTCAATCGATGCGCGAGGAAGAAGTGATTGAGGTAGAAGGGATCGTCAACGACGCCGTTATGGCTGACTACAACGTGACCCAAAAGATCATGCCATACGGAAATGCGGTGGCAGCGGGCGCGATGGCGCTTTTTGGCGAGAAGTATGCGGAATCCGTACGGGTTGTCTCAGTGGCGGATGTTTCGATGGAACTGTGCGGCGGCACGCACCTGCGCCGCACCGGTGAGATAGGGGCGTTCATAATCAAACAGGAAAGCGCCATCGGCGCCGGAATCAGACGCATAGATGCGCTCACCGGCCGGAATGCGATTACCTATGCGAGAGACGCTATTGGCGAGCGGCGTTCGGTCGCCGAACTGCTTCGCGTCGGCACTGAGGACGTGGAAACGCGTCTCCGCACTCTTATCGGCGAAGCCGACGCGCTTCAGCGCCAATTGAAGAAGGACGCGTCCAAAAGGGCGAAAAACGAGGCGGCCGACGCCGTCGATCAGGCGGAGGAAGTTGGCGGCGTCAAAATCGTGTCGATCGTGGTCGACGCGCCGGATGTGGGAGCGCTGCGCAGCTACGGCGACGAGCTTCGAAATAAGCTCGGGCTAGGGATGGGAATCGTTGGCCAGAACAAGTCCGATAAGCCCGTCGTCTTGATCGTGGCTTCCGACAAACTCATAGCGGACAAGTCGATAACCGCCGTGGACATCACGAAGCGGATCACCAAAGAGTTGGGATTTCGTGGGGGCGGCAAGCCGCACATGGCTCAAGTGGGGATTCCCGATTTGAACGCTTTCGAAAGCCTGCGAAAGTTTGTGCTGTCGGAACTCGACAAACGAACGCGGTAAGGAAGGACCGAAACGGAAATGTTACGAAAACTGACGTTTGCACTCGTGCTGCTGACGCTGGTGTCGTCCAGCACGACGGCCCCGTTGGCCCAACGGACGAGGGGCAAAGACAGGAGACTTGCGACCGACAAGAGCGACGTCAAGGAATCCACGCTCGAACAACGGCAACTGCTCGAGGCGCAGCAGGAAAGTGTGCGCCGTATACCCACGGGGTTGGATGAACCGGTCGACCCCGATACGTACGTGATCGGTCCATCCGACGAATTCGTGCTGGCGCTGCGAGGGCAGGTACAAAAAGAGTTCAGGTTGAGAGTGCTCCCAGAGGGCGTCGTCATGCTCCCCAACTACGGGGCGTTCCCGGCGGCGGGCCTGACGATCACCGAATTTAGAGAGAAACTTCGGGTGTCGCTGAAGCGGTACTACAAAAACGTGGCGTTCGATTGCCAGTTGGTCGCGCCTCGATCGTTTGTCGCGTATGTTTTGGGCGAAGTCGAGGAACCCGGCGCTGTACAGCTTCGCGCGCCTTTTCGTGTTAGTGCCGCCATTGAGGCGGCCGGTGGGACGACCGACAAGGGCAGTCTTCGTTACCTGGAAATAAGGGAAAAAGGTGAAACCGTGCTGACGGTGGACTTGTTCTCATTTTTGAAGCTAGGGAGCACGAAGGACAACCCGGTACTCAAAGAAGGACAGAGCGTGTATGTGCCTGTGCGACAGGCGAGTGCCTACATCTATGGCGAAGTTTGGAACGGCGGACAGTACGAGATCCGGCCGGGGGAAACGATCACGGATCTGGTCCGGTTCGCCGGCGGCACCATGAGTTATGCCGACCTGGACCTCATCGTTTTGGAGCGGTACGAAACCAGTGGGCGGGTAACGGTCGAACGGTACACGCTGTCCGAGGCAATCGACATCCAATTACAGGATCGTGACCAGGTCGTGGTTCCTGACCGGCGGACTATGGAGGGCGGCGCATTCGTGCTCTTACGCGGCGGCGGCGGCCGGCAAGGTAAGATGTTCATTGAAGACGGTGAAACTATCTCTGCGTTCATACCGAGGATAATGCGGCTGAGAGAAGACCACGATATTACCCGCGCCATAATCGAGCGGGAAAACGAAGACGGTATCGTCGAGTACATTCCGATCGACCTGGAGAAGATCATTTCTGGCGAACAAGATGGATCCATACCGTTGCAAAATGGGGACATCATCAGTGTGCCAGAAACGGATGACCATGTCTTCCTTACCGGCGAGGTTGTCGATCCTGGCGAGATCCCATTCCAAAGGGGCTTGCCGGCGGAACGTTACATTGCGTTGGCTGGAGGGCCGACTCGTGCCGGCAGCATGAACAAAATCACGATTTATTCTATCGACGGCACCAGCCGCAAAGGGGACCGGGAGAGCATGGTTTACCGGGGCGACACGATTCTGCTCGAACGAACGTTTTCGAGTTATATCGGCCCGTTGTTCATCGGATTCACATCGCTCACCAGCCTGATCCTGTCGGTCATCGCCGTCTCGAGGTAACTGTGAGAGTTTTCGAAGGGAAGTGATCATTCATCAAAGCACTGATTCTAAGCGGTGGAAAAGGCACCAGATTGCGGCCGATCACGCACACCGGCGCTAAGCAACTCGTACCGGTCGCGAACAAACCGATTTTGTTCTACGGGCTAGAGGCCATCAAAGAGGCCGGCATCACGCAAGTCGGAATCGTGGTCGGCGACACGGCGGCCGAAATCGAGAACGCCGTTGGTGACGGCAGCCGTTTCGGACTCACCGTCGAATACATCCATCAGGAAGCGCCGCTCGGGCTGGCACACGCGGTTAAGATATCCCGAAGGTATCTCAGGGACGAGCCTTTTGTGATGTATCTCGGTGACAACCTCTTGAGCGGTGGCATAGAAAACCTGGTGGAGGAATTTGACAAAGGTGAGTGCGATTCACAGATTTTACTGGCAAAGGTCAAAAACCCGAGCGATTTCGGTGTTGCCGAGTTGGACGGGGAGCGCGTCGCGGGTCTGGAGGAAAAACCCAAGAACCCAAAAAGCGACTACGCATTGGTCGGGGTGTACATGTTCACCCCCACTATTTTCAAAGCAACGGAAAAAATTAAACCGAGTTTTCGCGGCGAGTTAGAGATTACCGATGCCATCCAGTATCTGATCGACAACGGCTACGTCGTGAACTCGCACATCGTCGAAGGTTGGTGGAAGGATACGGGCAAGCTCGAAGACATGCTGGACGCCAACCGGATGATATTGACCGGTATGACCACCAGGGTTGAGAGCAAACAACTGGAAGATTCCGAGTTACACGGGCACGTTCAGTTGGACGAGAACGTGACGGTAAAGAAAAGCGTGCTGCGGGGGCCGTGCATCATCGGCGCCGGCGCCGAAATCGTCGATTCCTACGTCGGACCGTTCACCAGCGTCGGACCTCAAACACGCATCCTTCGTAGTGAAATCGAGAACAGCATCGTGCTGGAAAACTGTTCGATCACTGATATCAGGAGCCGCATCGGCGGCAGTTTGATCGGCAAAAACGTCAAGATAACCAGTTGCGACAAACCGCCGCGGAATTACGGTTTTATGGTCGGGGACAATAGTGAGATCATCGTTCTGTGAGGTAACGAGATGAAAAACACCAAAGATGTCGACATCAAGTCGCTCATCCGGTCACGCAGCCGCCTGATCGAATCATTGAGCGAAACGGAAGCGGAAAACATCCGGTCCATCGCTGACTCGATGGCAACGTGTCTCGCTTCGGGCGGCACGGTGTATACGTGCGGCAACGGCGGTAGCGCGTCTCAGGCCGAGCACTTCTCGGCGGAGTTGGTGGGCAGGTTTTACCAAGACCGAAGGTCCTTACCCGTCTATTCGTTGTCGGAAAATGGGGCCGTTCTGAGTTCGCTCGCCAACGATTATTCGTTTGATAACGTGTTCTCGCACCAGATCAACGGCGTGGGCAGCAAAGGAGACTGCCTCTTGGCGCTTTCCACCAGCGGCAACTCTCAAAACGTCGTTCTCGCGTGCAAGGCCGCGAGGGAAAAAGGCCTCCATGTGTTCGCGCTCACCGGCGAGGGTGGGGGGCTCGTCGCGCCCGAGTGCCACCTGACCGTCAAGATTCCGGACGCCGATACAGCGCGGATTCAGGAAATGCACCTCCTCGTTATCCATTTGCTTTGCCAGCTGGTCGAGTCTGCGCTTTTCACAAACGAGAAAAACGCTCAAGAGAAAATTCCAACCTGATTTCTAGGCACGGTGGAAGCTACTCGTGCACAGGAAAACGAAATGGCCGACGCCAGTGACCCGAGCGCGCCGGCGAAGGCCGGCCGCCGCCCGAAACTTTTGTATCTCGTTACTGAGGACTGGTACTTCTGTTCGCACCGGCTCGCGCTGGGCCGTGCGGCCGTCGCGGCGGGTTACGAAGTGTCCGTCGCCACAAGGGTACGCGACCACGGCGACGAGATTAGCTCGGCGGGGATCCGAGTGATTGCGCTGCCGTGGAAGCGGAGATCCACCAACGCTTTTGCGGAGCTCAAGACACTAGCAACGCTCCATCGGGTCTACCGGCGCGAGCGACCAGACATCGTCCACCACGTTGCCCTCAAGCCGGTGCTGTACGGGTCGCTGGTCGCACGTTTGACCGGCACGCGTCGGATCGTTAATGCCGTTGCCGGGTTTGGCTACAGCTTCACGTCCTCGCAAAAGCGCGCGGCGATCGCGCGCCGGATTTTGCGGACTTCTTTCAAACGGCTGTCCAATCGGCCCGGTACTTTAGTGCTCGTTCAAAACCCCGATGACGAAAAGACGCTTCGCGCCGCCGGTACGATCCACTCGGACCGCCTGGTGTTGATCCCCGGGTCGGGCGTCGACGTCGATCGATTCGCCCCGTCCGAAGAACCCACCGGTATTCCGCGCGTGACACTGGTGTCACGAATGTTGTGGTCGAAAGGTGTCGGTGAGTTCGTAGAGGCGGCGAAGACACTTCGGGCGAAGGGCGTGGAGTTCGAAGCGGAGCTGGTGGGAGACGCCGATCCAGAAAACCCGCAGTCGATACCGAGAGACACGTTACAGCGTTGGCACGACGAAGGTGCCGTGAAATGGCAAGGTCATGTCGATGACGTACCCGCTGTGTGGAGTCGCTCCCACGTGGCCGTTCTGCCCAGCTATCGGGAGGGGTTGCCCCTGACGCTGTTGGAGGCGGCCGCTTGCGCTCGACCGATCGTGGCCACCGACGTGCCGGGCTGCCGTGAAATCGCCGTCAACGGCGAAAACGGCATTCTCGTACCAACGCAAGACCCCTCCGCGCTCGCCGCCGCGATCGAAAGACTCGTCTCGGATCCCTCGCTCCGACTGGCAATGGGGCGGGCCAGCCGGTCGATCGCCGTGGAAAAGTTCTCCGAGCAGGTCGTGATCGACCAGATTCTCTCGTTGTATCATTCGATGGCGGTAGGCGTATGATCGGCCCCGAAAGGTCTCCGGGTGGCTTCTACGTCACAGGTGCTTCCGGGTTCATAGGACGGTGTTTGTGCGAACGGCTCGCGCGCGTTGGCAGCGTGCGCGCCCTGTATCGCTCGCCGGCCGAGGGGCCGTGGACGCTGGCCGATCGGGTCGATATCGCCAAAGAGGACTTGCCGCCGGGGGCAATCGACGGTGTCGATACGGTGTTTCACCTCGCGGCGCGAACGCACGCCGTTGACGAAGTCGAAGACAGCGAAGCGCGTTATCGCCGGGTCAACGTCGACGGTACAAAGAGAGTGCTGGAGGCGGCCAGCCGCGCCGGCGCACGACGATTCGTATATTTGAGCAGCGTCAAAGCGATGGGCGAGGGATACATCGAAGCGCAAGACGAGTCGGAACATCCGGCGCCCGAGACATGGTATGGAAGGACGAAGTTAGAGGCCGAGCATTTGGTACTGGACGGCGGATATGTGACGGAACCAGTCGTGCTGCGACCGGCGCTTGTGTACGGACAGGGGGCGAAGGGCAATCTCGAGCGGATGATCGACGCCGTTCGCGCAGGTCGGTTCCCGCCGGTACCGGAAGTGGGGAACCGCAGGTCAATGGTTCACGTCGACGATGTCGTGTCCGCCGCGATGATGGCGGCCATCGAACCGGCCGCTATCGGGCGCGTTTTTATTGTTACAGACGGCCAGCCGATTTCGACGCGGGAGATGTATGTGTGGATATGCAACGCGTTGGACAAACGCGTGCAACGGTGGACAGCACCCGTGTCGCTACTTCGAGGGCTATCCAAGGTGGGCGATGCCGTGGGGAAGATCCGGGGTCGGCGTTGGGTGTTCGACTCCGATGCGTTCGACAAATTGTTCGGTTCGGCAGTCTACGACTCAACTGCAATTGAAAAAACGCTGGGATTCAAGCCGCAATGGACCCTGCAAACGGCTCTACCCCACCTGATCGAACAGGAGTCTCGTCGCACGGGGAGCGCGCGATGAGCCGGCAGTTTCCGACCAGCGTATTGTTTGCCGTCCGCTACCCCGTGGGCCGGGTTGCCTCACAGCGATTCCGATTCGAGCAATTTCTCCGTTTTCTCGAAGAGCGCGGCGTTCGATATGAGTGTTCACCGTTTTGGGATGAGCGGACGTGGACGATCATGTATCAATCCGGTCATCTCCTGAAGAAATTTATCGGCTTGCTCAAGGGATTTGCTCGCCGCGTCGCCTTGTTGACTCGCCTCGGCCGTTACGACCTGGTATATGTCCACCGAGAGATGACTCCGATCGGGCCGCCGGTGTTCGAATGGCTTGTATCGCATGTGTTCAAAAAAGAGTTGGTCTACGACTTCGACGACGCAATCTGGTTGCATAACGTCTCGGATGCAAACCCGTTCGCAGACAGCTTCAAAACTTACGCCAAGGTGTCCAAGATCTGTAAATGGGCGACGCGCGTGTCTGCCGGCAACGACTATCTCGCAGAATACGCGCGCCGCTACAACGATGACGTCGTCATCATTCCGACCGTGGTCGATACAGTGGGCTACCACAACCGTACACGAGAACCATCCGAAGGCGTACCCGTGATCGGCTGGACGGGCACGCACTCAACTGTTGACTTCCTGCGACCAGTAGTGCCGGTGATTGAATCGTTGTCCCGCAAGACGCCATTCGAATTCGTCGTCATCGCCGATCGGTCGCCTGATTTTGATTTGCGAAACCTGCGATTTGTTCCGTGGAACAAAAACACTGAGATCGATGATTTACTTCGCTTTGACATCGGCATCATGCCGATTCCACAGACGGATTGGGCCAGGGGTAAGTGTGGTTTTAAGATAATCCAATATATGGCGCTTGGAATCCCCACGGTGGCGTCGCCGGCGGGTGTCAACTCCCGCCTCATCGAGGACGGTGTGGACGGCTACCTCTGCGATACAGAATCGGAGTGGGAGCGGGCGCTTGAGCGGCTGCTGGCCGACCCCAGGTTGCGACGGCGAATGGGAGCCGTCGCCAGGAACAAGGCGGAAACCCAATACTCCGTGACCGCTACGACCGACAGGTTTTTGGGCAGTATCCGGGTCAAATAGCGTTCACGGCCCCCCATTTTTGCTTGTTTTGTCATACTGCCCTTCATATCCTCTAGAGTCCCCTGTTGATCCCATTGCACGGAATTCCTGAGAGGGAATGACGATTTGATCGCACTTGCATGTTTTCTAATAGCGTTCGCAACGTCGTATTTCGGCACCGTCGGCTTGTTGCGCATCCCCATGGTGCGCGGCTTCGTTGATGTTCCCAACGAACGCAGCTCCCACGAAGCGCCAAAACCGCGGATCGGCGGCGTTGCGATAGTGGTGTCGTTTTTCGTCGCGTTGGCGTTTCTGTTCGCCGTTGAACCCAGTACCAGGACGTTTCTACCGTTTACCATAGGCGCGGGGTTGTTGTTCGTCGCCGGTTTGCTCGACGATTGGCGCGGACTCGGTGTAAAGGTGCGTTTCGCGATACAGATCGTGGCGGCGCTCACCGTCATCTCGTTCGGTGTAACGCTCGACCATATCTATATTCCCGCTGTGGGAGTAGTTTCGTTCGGCTGGCTGTCGATACCGCTGACGATTCTGGCCATCTTGGTGAGCATCAATTTTTATAACTTTATCGACGGCATCGACGGTTTGGCCGCGGGCAGCGCATTTATCGCATCCGGTTTCCTGGCCCTCGTGGCGATGATGCTAGGCCACATTCATTTTGCGTTGCTGCTGGTGGCGGCCGCGGGCAGCGCCATCGGTTTTCTCCAGTTCAATTTTCCACCCTCGCGTTTGTTTATGGGGGACAGCGGAAGCACCTTTTTGGGGTTCTTTTTTGCCTATGTGGCCATCGCCGGCAACCGACTGGAGCCCGAAATCCCGGTGTTTATCACCATGCTCATACTGTCGTCTCTCTATCTCGACGCCGGATTGACTCTGTTCAATCGCATAGTTAAAAGAGAAAATATCTTCCAGCCACACCATACGCATTACTACCAGCGACTCCTTTCGTTGGGCTTGAATCACAAGCAAGTGACATTGCTGGAATATCTGCTCGTTATCATGCTGGGAGTAAGCGCGCTCATATACTTCAAAGCGGGCGGGTTCTTTCCGATTTTTCTCAGCATCTGTTGGTTTGTTTTGTTTACTTTGGCAATTCTCAAAATCCGCGGGCTAGAGCGAGGCGACAAGTTGTTCTGGGAAAAACGGATGCTGTTCGTTATCGGTCTCGACTTAATTCTGATTACGGTCGCTTATCTGGGGGCATATTTTCTGCGCATGAACCTTCGCTTCACCGAACCCGAAGGCGTTGCAGTCATCCGGGCGCTGCCGATTGTACTCGTCGTGCGCAGCGCGGTGTTTTTCCGGTACGGGCTGTATCGCAGCGTGTACAAGTATACCAGCACCGCCGATATCGTCCGGATCCTCAAAGCGATCACGGTAGGGTCGGCGATTATCCTGACGGCGGTCGTTCTTTTGTATCGCTTCGTCGCCTTTCCCAGAACTCTGTTTATCATCGAGTTCTTTTTGTTGACACTCCTAATACTCGGTTCGAGGTTTTCGTTTCGTCTATTTCATGAGTTGGGCAAAGAGGCCCAGGGGACAAACTTACGGCGGTTCGGGATCATCGGCGCCGGTGACTTCGGCGAACGTGTAGCACGCGAGCTCCGCAGCGACGCCGGCCGTTCGTCGGTCGTAGTGTGCTTCATCGACGACGACCCCGGCAAGATCGGTTTGATGCTGCACGGAGCGCCGATCGAGGGCCCGATCACGCGCTTGGGCGAAATCTGCGCCAATCAGAGGCTCGACTCTCTGGTGTTGGGAATATCCAGGTTGGAATCTGGGAAGATGAAACAACTGGCCGATGCGGCGAATGCGGCCGGAGTTTCTGTCGAAGGTGGGCCAAGCGCGCTTCGGAAAGACCCGGAACCGATCCGCGGACTGTTCGAGCTACTAGCGCAGGGGCTCCGGCGCGACGTGTTCTCGGAGGTCGGGACGTCGGCGAAAGTGTTCTACCGGGGCAAACGGGTCCTTCTCACCGGCGGCGGCGGACCGATAGGGGCGGCGCTGGCGCGGGAACTGATAATCCGTGGAGCTTCGGTAACGGTCCAAGTCGAATCGGCACGCGACGCGGCGAATATTGGACCGGCACTGCGTCGTGACGTCTTCATGCACGCGGGAGCGCCGCGTGACAGTGGGGATTGGCGGTTGTTGTTGGAGCGGTGTTCACCGGATGTGGTTTTTCACTGCTTGCCGCTGGACGTCGATGCCGATTCAAATGTCGATGAATACCTGTGGGAGGCGGCGATCTCGAGCACCATAGGGCTGACCCAAGCGGCCGGGGGCGACGGCGCACCCTCGGTGGTTATGCTTTCGTTCTGGGAAGGACCTGGTGTCGGCAAGCGCGATGCCGGTGAGGCCGGTTGGATCACTGCAAACGTTGGGGCGGCGGCGGAAGCGCTTTTGCTAAACGTACCGATGGAGGATGGACCCGCACCGATTGCGATACGTTTTCCACGAGTGTTTACAGAAAGCGCACTATTCTCGGCGTATCATCGGAGGTCCCGCGATGCTTCCGATGCTACGACGGCGTTCGCCTTGTTGGAGCCGGAAGCGGTAGCGCTTGCGCTCGATTGCGCGGCCGCCGAACCGGGTCCCGCAATTGTCGTTCCCTGGGAAGGGCGGTTGTTTTCGTCGGCGGAAGCGGCGGTCATTTTATCGGGCGGGGAGGGGGGCGACCTGGGCACGCGCGACGTAGGCGCGCGGTTCGGACGCGCCGCGGGACCGATGTTTCCTGCAGAATCTATCGGAGATACAACGGCGTCCGGCCGCGGCGTGCGGCTTGATAGTCCGGTCTGCCCCGCGGTTGGGGCATTGGCGAGAGTATTGACCAATGATTTTCAAGGCGCCTTATCCCCGGCGCGCGCGGAGTGGCTCACGATGATCACCGAATCACTTTACAGGCTCGCCGACACGGGTGACCGGGCTGAGGGTACTGGCGGGATATTTGAAGGTACGCGTGAAGCCGGATTCGTTGGCGAATCCGGCGGGGCTAGCGAAACGAGAGGAGCGGATTGAAACAGCTCTATTTCATTTTATTGTCGATGCGTCCAAATCAATGGACGAAAAACTTGGTCGTTTTCGCGGGGCTGGTCTTTTCGCGTAATTTCTTTGAACGCGAGTTGGCGGCGAAAAGTTTAGAGGCGTTCGTCATCTTCTGTTTGCTGTCGGGAATGATCTACGTGATCAACGATATCGCAGACATCGAACGTGACAAACTCCACGAGCGCAAACGAGAGCGCCCTCTGCCATCGGGAATGTTGTCGCTGAAAGTCGCCGCGGTCTCAGCCGCGGTTGGAATCTTGGTGGCGCTTTACTTCGCTTGGATGATCGGTTGGGAGTTTTTTGTGGTAACGGTCGTATTCGTCGCCCTCAACCTCGCGTATTCCTTAGGTCTCAAACGCGTGGTGTTGGTGGACGTAATGTCCATATCTATCAGTTTCACTCTTCGGGCGATCGGCGGCGTGGAGGCGCTCCGGAGTCTTGAACCCACGATCGAAATTTCCCCGTGGTTGTTGATTTGCACGCTGTTTCTGTCGCTTTTTCTGGCGTTTTGCAAGCGCCGGCACGAACTGGTCACGATGTCGAACGCCGGTACGCACCGGCGATCGTTGCGGGAATATTCGCCCGCCCTACTGGATCAGCTGGTGGGGATCACGGCTGGCGGGTCGGTGTTGGCGTACTCGATCTACACGATCTGGCCAGACACGGTGAGCAAATTCGGATCAACCGACCTGGTGTACACGGTTCCTCTGGTGCTCATGGGTGTCATGAGGTACCTTTACCTGGTTTACACCAAGCAGAAGGGCGGCAGCCCTTCCCGACTGCTCCTCCACGAAAAATTCATTCTGATAACGGTTCTCTTGTGGATCTTGCTGGTGATTGCGATCATCGGCGGATTCTAGTAAAATATAGCGCCGCGAACAGTGGTAACGAGAGGAATTTGATGGCATCGAAAGTCGCAGTCTTATTTACGTCCCCCGAGTCCGTACTCGACGACTACCAACGACTGATGGAACTCGCCTCGTGGCGCGAATCGCTAACCGGCGAGAGGGAACTGCTGCTCAAGTTGAATTTGTCGTGGACGAAGTATTTTCCCGCGTGCTCGAGCCAGCCATGGCAACTCGAGGGCGTATTGAAAACTCTGCTCGGTGGCGGATACACGCCCGACACGGTCTTACCCGTCGAAAACAAGACGGTGGTAACCGATCCGGTTAAAGGGGCGGTCAACAATCTGTGGATGCCGGTCCTGGAGAAATACGATTGTCGGTTCCAGCCGCTGACCGACGTCGAATGGACGGTTTACGAGTTCATGTCAGATCTTCTCAAGCTGAATCAGATTTTTCCGGAAGGAATCGAGATACCGGCGATCTATCCAGGCCGGGACATATTGCATTTGCCGACGGTTAAGACCCATGGGCACTCGATCACAACGGGTGCGATAAAGAACGCGTTCGGCGGCTTGCTCAAAGAAGTGCGTCACTACGCGCACAAGTACATTCACGAGGTGATGGTCGATCTGCTCCTGATGCAGCGCGAACTGCACCCCAACGTATTTGCCGTGATGGATGGAACGGTCGCCGGCGATGGCGCGGGTCCACGGACGATGTTCCCCAAGGTTCAAAACGTCATCTTGGCCAGCGCCGATTCGGTGGCCATCGATGCCGTGGCGGCGAAGTTGATGGGGTTCGATCCGGCAGAGATTCCCTATCTACGCATGGCAACCGAGATGGGCCTTGGCGAAGGGCGGGTCGGGCACGTTGAAATCGTGGGCGACCCAATTGACGGGATCAACTTCGGATTCGAATCGAAGCGGAGTTTCGTCATTTGGGGCGATCAGATGCTTCGCCTGGGACCGCTGCGATTTCTTGAAAAGTTATTGCTCCACTCGCCGGTGGTGGTGTGGGCGCCTTTCGCGTCGAACGTGTACCACGATTACATGTGGTATCCGACCGTCGGCGCCAGGCGAATCGGCGAGTTTTCCCGGACGGCCTGGGGAGCGTTGTTCGACGAATACAAGCGGCGATAGAGATACACCGATGCCAGCGAAGACCCCGAGCACTACGAGCCTACGCGTTATTACCCGGGCGAAAGTAAACCTGTCTCTCGAGGTTATCCGGCGTCGACGCGACGGCTTCCACGAAATCGAGACCATCTTTCAGTCTATCGATCTTGCCGACGAGATCCGCTTCGAAGCGACCACAAATGGCAAGATCGCAATCACCTGTTCCGACCCCGAAATCCCTACCGACGAATCGAATTTATGCCACCGGGCCGTCGTCGCAATGCGGCAGTTCGCTGGCGAGTCGCTGGGCGCTCGCATCCATATACAAAAGAATGTCCCCGCCGGATCTGGGTTGGGTGGTGGGAGCGCCAACGCGGCCGGGATACTCAGAGCCGTCGAACGTTCTAAGGGATTGGACGTTACGGCGAGGCAGCTGGAGGCGGTTGCGGCCGGGTTGGGAAGCGACGTTCCGTTCATGCTGTACGGCGGGACGATGCTGGGGCGGGGTAGAGGCGAAAAACTGACCAAGCTCAGGCCCTTGAAAAGTGTGTATTTTACCATCGTCAAACCGCCAATAAGTATCTCAACTGCTTGGGCTTACGGGAATTTTAAATTTGCGTTGACAAAGCACAGACGGCGGCTTAACCTCAGAACGGTAAACGCCGTCTTGGCACGGTTCACAGGGGTTACTGTGTCCTTTCGAAACGCGTTGGAGGACGTGGTGTGCCCCGCGCATCCGGTCGTCTCTGGGGTGTTGGACGAATTGCTTTCCACCCGACCGTGTTTTGCCTCAATGACAGGCAGCGGCTCAGCGCTCTTTGCAATATACGACAGCGAAGCGAAAGCCGTCGAAACAGCTGAGCGATTCTCGGTGAGAGAGTTCTATAGCTCTGTAGCCAGCCCAGCGAAGCGAGCGATTGACATCTTCGAGGTATAAGCTCGTGGAAATGAACGCTCAAAGGGGGAGCTCGATGAATATCACCGAAGTGCGGATTTCACTTAGAGACGACGCGAAGCTCAAAGCCTTCGCGAGCATCACGCTGGACAACTGTTTCGTCGTCCGGGGCCTGAAGATAATCGAAGGCAAGTCCGGTACGTTTGTGGCTATGCCGAGCCGCAGGCGTAAAGACGGCGAGTATCAGGACATCGCTCACCCGATTAACAACGACGCCAGGGCGATCATGGAAAGGATCATCCTGAAGGCTTACAGGGAGGAGCTGGAGACAGCGAAGGTGACCGAACCCCCTGATGCCGATTGACCGACGGGCGGTGGGCGGATCGGGTCGTCAGCAGGTTCTTGGGGCGTCGACAAGTGGCAAGTCACAGGGTTTTGGTCCCTGCATTCGGAGGTTCGAATCCTCCCGCCCCAACCAACAGCGGGTACATCGACTAGGTAGGCACCTGATCAACAATGGTGGTTGCCTATCTTTTTTTTAGGAGTTGCTTCGATGGACGGACTAAAGATCATCTCTGGAAATTCTAACCGACCGCTCGCGAACAAGATCGCCGGTCGGCTGGGGCTGGACCTATGCGACATAACGTTGGGCCGGTTCGCGGACGGCGAGATTCGCTGTAAGATAAATGAAAACATCCGCGGCGTCGACGTTTTCATCGTCCAATCAACCCAATCGCCTGCAGAAAACCTCATGGAGATGCTCATTCTGATCGACGCGTGTTTCTTGGCGTCGGCGGAACGGATCACGGTCGTAATTCCGTACTACGGCTATGGGCGGCAAGACCGGAAAGACCAACCTAGGGTCTCCCTCACGGCGAAACTGGTTGCGAAATTGATCGAGGCGGCGGGCAGCAATCGCGCACTGACACTGGACCTTCACAGCACGCAGATACAGGGGTTTTTCAACATCCAAGCGGATAATCTTTTTGCGGCCCCCGTCTTGCTCGAGTATATTAGATCACTCCGGTCGGAAAATATGATGATCGTCGCTCCCGACGTCGGTAGCACAAAAATGGTGCGGGCTTTTGCGAAAAGACTAAACGTAGACATGGCTATCGTCGATAAACGTCGTTCTGAAGTGGACAAAACCGAGGTGATGAACATCATCGGTGAAGTGAAGGGCAAAGACGTCGTAATCCTGGATGATATGATCAGTACCGCCAGTACGCTGGTCAACGGTGCAACTGCCATCACCGAAGCCGGCGCCAATTCGATAATCGCCTGCGCAACCCATCCGGTTTTTGCGGGGGACGCGTGCCAACGGGTTATGAACTCGCCCATTCAAGAAGTGATTGTCACCAATTCGGTGCCGTTCGATAGGATGGAGATGTGTTCGAAGGTCAAGGTCCTCGACGTGTCGGAGCTGATGGCCGAAGCAATTAAGCGAATTCACTACAACGAATCGGTAAGCACATTGTTCGTATAAAACACGGTCGCAATCAATTGAGAAGGGTGATACAACATGGAGAATTTGAAGCTGGAAACGGAAATTCGAACAGACTCGGGCAAAGGCGTCGCCCACAAATTGCGCGCGGTCGGCCGCATCCCAGGTGTTCTATACGGTCACAAGGAAGAGGCGGTTAGTCTCGTCATCAAGGAGACGGCGATTCGGGCAATTCTTCACTCGCACCCAGAGAGCGCCGTTATCGATTTAGATGTGAAGGGTGGCAAATCAAAGGGATCGGTGAATGTCATCATTCGTGACATTCAGCGCCACCCAGCCACAGGAAAACTCCTGCATATCGACTTCCAGAGGATCAGTCTCGACGAAAAAGTACGCGTTCAAGTGCGCATCATACTCGATGGTGATCCGAGAGGCGTAAAAGAACAGGGAGGTATCCTGGAGCACGTTACGCGATCTCTGAATATCATGTGCCTTCCGACTGCCATGCCTGAGTCGATTCAAATCGACGTAGCAGAACTCATGATCGGCGACTCCGTCAAATTGAAAGATATTGTCGTTGGCTACCCGGACATCGAATTTCTCGACGAGACCGAAATTACGTTGGCGAACCTCATTCCGCCGATCGTCGAGGCGAAGCCCGCCGAAGGAGCAGAAGTAGAAGAAGGGGAGGGCGAGCCGGAATTGGTCTCCAAGGAAAAGGAAGGCGAGGAAGCTTCGGCCGAGAAACCGGAGGACAAAAAGTCCTCGTAGCGGCGATCGATCCATCCCGATGGCCACCAATCTCATCGTCTGCGGTCTGGGCAACCCCGGTCCGGAGTACACCGACACCCGGCACAATTTGGGTTTCTGGGTGACCGACTTGCTTTGTGATCGATACCGAGGCAGGTGGCGGCGCCCGTGCGACCGCTACGTCGAGAGCCGGGTGAGAATCGCCGGCAAACCAATCTCGCTCGTCAAACCTCTGACGTACATGAATCTGTCGGGAGACGCCTTGCGGTTGTTGACCGGAGGCGAAGAATTCGATCCGACAGGCCTCCTGGTAGTTTGCGACGACACCGCGCTTCCGCTGGGTCGAATCCGCCTGCGCAAAAAGGGCAGCGACGGGGGGCACAACGGGCTCCGGTCGATCATAGAAGCGCTGGGTACCAGGGAATTTGCCCGTTTGCGTCTAGGAGTGGGATCAGTCCCGGAAGAAACGGACCAGGCTGATTTTGTGCTTTCTGTATTTCCGGCCGGGATGGTAGAGCCGGCCCGTGAGATGGTCTCCCGCGCCGCGGAATGTGTCGAGGCCTGGGTGGCAGAGGGGACAAATGCGGCGATGAACCGGTTCAACGTCCAACCGGGAGATTCGTCATCCGAAGAAACGGATTGACGAGATCTCGCAAGCGCGTTATATTCAGTGATCTATGAAGCCGGGTGTGCGAAACGGCGAACGCACGGCTTCCAAATAATCAATCCACTTCTCTCTACCTTGCGGCCGTTCCCTGCGGTGCGGAAGGTCGTTGTCCAAAGGGAGGTAAGAATCCGTGAGAAGCTACGAATGCGGAATTGTGTTCCACACGAACCTCGGTGATGATGGCATCAAGGCTCAAATGGCCAAGTACGCCCAGATCATAGCCGGCGAGGGTGGCGAGTTGACCCGTGTGGAAACATGGGGTAAACGCAAGCTCGCCTACGAAATCGACCATCAAACGGAAGGTCACTACTTCTTCTACAAATTCCGGGGTAACAACCAAATTCTGAACGAATTGGGGCGACACCTCCGGATCGACGAATCGGTGCTCCGTCACCTGATCGTGAAGGACGAGTTGGCCAAGGGCGACGAGCTGAAAGTCGAATTAGAGGGACTCGAGGCGGTCGCGTCTGGCCCGAAGGAGGGGAATTAGCCGTGGCGAAACCGAGGAAAAGGAAAGACAAGAAAGACAAACGGGTGCGGAGGTCGCGCAAGCGGAAGCCGTTTCTGGATGAAGTGACTTATATTGACTACAAAGACATCCGTTTGTTGAGAAAGTTCATGACCGACCGCGGAAAAATCACACCGCGGCGAATTACCGGCGCAACTGCGAAACAGCAGCGTCTGCTCGCCCATGCGATCAAACGCGCCCGTATCCTCGCGCTGGTTCCATTTGTGAGGGAATATTATCGTTAACGCACCCCAGGGAGGAAATCGTGGAAGTCATTCTATTGGATGCGGTGCCTTCGCTGGGTGATCGCGGCGACACCGTCAAGGTCAAGCCGGGATACGCGAGAAACTATCTCTTTCCGAAAAGACTGGCGCTACCGGCAACAGCGTCCAACCGGCGCGTTTTCGGTGAGGAAGAATTGGTGCTCGCCAAGCGCGACGAACTGGCGAAGAGCAGCGCTCAAGTGTCTGCAACAAAACTGACGGGAGTCTCGTGTACAATTCCGGTTCAAGTCGGCGACGAAGACAAGCTGTACGGTTCGGTAACAGCCAACGACATCGCCAAAGTGCTCAAGGATCAGGGGTTCGGCATCGACAAGAAACAGGTGTTGCTCGAAGAGCCGATCAAGCAGCTCGGCGTCTATACGATCGACGTTAAACTGCACCGTGAAATCAGCGCCCCGATAAAGGTATGGGTGGTCAAGGAGTGAAACGTGGCGTCAGAGCGGCGGGTTCTTTGCTTCGCTTCGTTTCACAGTTGACCGGCACAACTGGGGGAGGGCAACCGTGCTTACCGTGATAATGGCCGGCGGCGTCGGGGAGAGATTTTGGCCCTGGAGCCGGCGCAAAAGGCCCAAGCAGCTCCTCGATCTGACTGGAAAGGGCTCCATGATCGGCCTAACCGTCGACCGAGTGAGCCGACTGTCGGCACCGGAAAAGACGCTAATCGTAACAAACGTCGAGCAGCGAGACGCTATTATCCGAGAGGTGTCCGGAAAGATCCCGCCGGAAAACGTGATCGGAGAGCCCATCGGCCAGAATACCGCACCGTGTATAGGACTGGCCGCCGTCGTGCTTCGCGAGACTTACGGCAATCAGCCCATGCTGGTGTTGCCGGCCGACCACCTCGTAGAACCCATCGACATGTTCAAAACACTCGTTACAACGGCAGCGAAGTATGCGAAAGAACACGGCTGTCTTTTGACGTTCGGCATAGAACCGACGCGCCCCGAAACCGGCTACGGGTACATCCGCGCGGGGAGATCGGTTTTCAAGGAGGGGGACGCCGAGATCTATGAGGCGGAAGCATTTCTCGAGAAACCGGACGCAGATACCGCGCAGGCGTTCGTCGATGCCGGCAACTATTACTGGAACAGCGGAATGTTCGTATGGACGACCGAGGCCATCTTGAAAGCAATGGCCACGCACTTGGCGGATTTGCACGAAGTTCTCAACCGAATCGCCATCGAAATGGGAACGCGACCTCTAACTGAGGTGTTAAACGAACTGTATCCGCAAACTCCCTCCGTCTCAATCGATTACGGAGTCATGGAAAAAGCGACCAACGTCGTACTAATGAAAGCGAAGTTCGACTGGAGCGATGTGGGAAATTGGGAGTTCATACGTGAAGTGCATCCGGCAGACGCGAATGGAAACGTCTTTGTCGGCGAGCACATTGCGATTGATTCTGCAAATAACACCATTGTTTCCCCCGACCGTCCAGTCGCGGTACTAGGGGTGGACGACATCGTTATTGTTGACGGCGGCGATACCATCCTTGTTTGCCGGCGCGACCGCGCGCAGGAAATTAAGAAAATCGTTAAGACGTTGCGGAAAGATGGCAGAGACAACCTCATCTGACCGCATCCGGAGGTGTATTCGATGATACGATCGATAGTGTGTGTATTTGTTCTGCTTCTCAGCCTCGCCGTAGTCATGGGGTGCGGGGGCGAGAAACAAGAAGTCGTGGAAAACGAAGAGTATCTGGCGGCGAGAGTCGAAGACTGGACGTTGACAAAGGAGTTCCTCTACGAGTTTATCTCCAATCTTCCCGAACGCCAGAAAGCCGAGTTCGACACGCCCGCTGGTCGTGCGAGATTGACCGACGAGTTCGTGGACGAAGAACTGTACTACCGCGAAGCGAAGCGATTGAATCTGTCCGAGAAGCCATGGGTCGACGAGCAGATCGAAACTGCATTGCGCGGAATTCTGGTCCAAGCCTACTACAAGGAACAGGTCGACAGCAAGGCCCGTCCCACGGCCGATGAGATGAGGGAGTACTACGACTCACACAAAGACGTTTATTCGACCCTTCCGGTCGTGCGTGCCCAGCACATTTTTTCGAAAAGCAAGGAGAAGCTCGAAGATCTCAAGATCCGGATCGAAGAGGGCGGCGAGAAAATGACCACATTGGCTCATCAGTACTCAGAGGATAAAATAACGCAGAGTGACGGGGGCGACATCGGCTATTTCAACCCAGGCGGGTACATGCGCGGGATCGGTTACTCGGAGACGCTAAATGACACGATATTCACAATGGAACCCAAGATGCTCTACGGGCCAATCCAGTGGGAAAAAGGCTACTCGCTCGTACGCGTGAGTGATATGCGTCCCGCAGAACTCCGGCCTTTCGAGGACGTGAGGCAGGAAATTTCGGAGATCCTGACGAGAGAAAAAATTAAACGAGTAAAAAAGGAAGTTTCGGAAAGCATCCGTAAGAACTACGACTTGCGAAACTACATGGACGAGTACTATAAGACTATCCAACGGTCGCCCAAAGAGTTGTTCGAATACGCGCAGACCACGAGCGATCCCCATGTTCGGATAGAGACGTTCGAGGAAATCGTTGAAAAATTCCCCGACGACCCTCATGCGCCTCAAGCCCTGTTCATGATAGGATTTGTCTATATCGAAGAATTAAAAGAAAAAGTCAGCGGAGGCAGGTCGCTCGAAGCATTGATTCGTGAGTACCCGGACAGCGACGTTGCGGACTCCGCAAGGTGGATGTTGGACAACATGAACAAGCCGCTCCCCGAGTTCGAAGATATCGAGGATCTCAACAGGAAATTATCGGGTGAGTCCGACTAACAGGAAAGAAGCACTCCTAATAACATGACGGAAGGCGAAAAAGAATATTTGCGGGTCGCCATTGGCGGATTGGTCAAGGACCAGCGTAACAATCCGGTTGTGCTGTTGAAAAGCAAAGACAGCGACGAGGTGTTACCGATCTGGATCGGCCATTCCGAGGCGTTGGCGATAGAACTGCAACTCAAGGGGGAAACGTTCGAGAGACCGTTGACCCATGATTTGATGAAAACGGCGGTCGAAAGCCTGGGGGCGGTGGTGGTGAAGGTGGCAATTACAGAACTTCATGACAATACGTTTTTTGCCAAGCTCTACCTGCAGCGGGAAAACGAAATCTACGTCATCGATGCCCGTCCCAGCGACTCGATCGCGCTTGCATTGAAGTCACAAGCCGATATATACGTATCCAGAGAGGTTTTCAAAACCCACAAGAGGCTGATACAAAGCGACCAACTGCCGCGTGATAATCCTGACGAAGAACTAAGGAAATATCTAGAGGACCTAGACCCGGGCGATTTCTGAATGCAGATGTTCGCAACATGAAATCGATTGTTCGTCTTTTCTTTCCGACGGTTTTTATAACGCTGGTAGTACTCGCGGCGCTAACGGGCGGAGCTTGCAACAAAGCAGCCCGCGAGTCCGAATCGCTGGACGTCCATTCGCGCGATCGCGCAGAGTATTTGTTCGGAGAGGCCCGGTCGGACTGGGCCAACGGCGATCTCGAACTGGCTGCGCAGCGCGCGAGGGAGCTGGTCAACAACTATCCCGCTTTCGAGCGCGCCGACGAAGCCACTTACGTCGCTGGCGAAATCACCTACGAGCTGGGCCGGTTCGCTGAAGCGGCCACTTACTTCGAAGCCGTCGCCAACAATTATCCTTTGAGCCCACTTCGTCCCGCTGCCGCGGTGTACGCGGCGCGTGCGTATGCGGAGTTGGGCATGAATGCCAAGAGCGCCGAAACCCTCATCCAGGTTCTCGTCACGCCGCTCGACGCGGGCATTCGCGAGACGGCTGAGACCGAGCTTCGCCTGCTAGTCCGGTCTCGCCTCAGCCCGTCGGAACTAGAGTCGATTGCCGCGAAGTATCCAACGTCGCCGATCAACCGCGAGATTGCCGTATCTCTTGCACGGCAAAAGTACGCCCTCGGTGACTACGACTCGGCCTATGAACTTCTCTCGGAGTATCTCTATAGATTTCCGGAAGAGTCGGACGCCACCGAAGCGAGGCGTTTGCTGACGCTGGCGGCGGAAAAACGTCAACCACCCGTAGAAAGCCGTCCGCCTGGAATCGTCGACCCAAACACAGTCGGCGCCATACTTCCGGTAACGGGTCCGCTGTCGCTGTATGGACGGTACTTCGAGGAGGGGTTGCGGATGGCCGTGGAGGACTTCAACCGGGATAGCGAGCGCCAGATTAGGCTGGTGACGTCGGACTCAAAGGGGACGCCGGTTGATGCAGTCAAGGCGGTTCGCAAACTGGTGCTAGAAGAGGGCGCCATCGGTATGGTTGGCTCAGTCTTTTCGGTACCGACAATCGGCGCGGCCATCGAGGCCAACGCTTGGAGGGCCCCGTTGCTGTCTCCGATAGCGTCGACGGACGGACTGCTCGAGATTGGTCCGTGGATCTTCGAGACCAGGGTGCCGCAGGAGGTAGAAGTCGTGGCGATAGCCGATGTCGCCGTCACGCGACTATTGCACGAACGGGTAGCGATCGTCGCCCCTGAGAGAGGGCGCCGTCGCGAAGCGGCCGATCTGTTCGCAGACGAGGCGCGCCGTTTTGGCGCCGAGGTGGTGGCCGCCGTTTACTACGAGGAAGGCGCTACCGACTTTCGCGAACAACTCGAAACGGTGAGAGAAGCCGCGCCCGACGCGATTTTTATCCCCGGCGACGTCGAAGAACTCCTAAATCTACTACCGCAGGTGAAGTTTTACGACCTGCAGATTCAGCTTCTCGGGTTGAGCAACTGGAACAATGACAACTTGTTGAGACTTTACAAAGGTGAGTTGGAGGGCGCCCTTTTTCCGCAGGAAACTTACCACGGCAAAGACCCGGAGGCGTATCAACGTCTCCTTGCGACTTTGACCGAGAAAGGCACCGGGGATGTTAGCGACTTCACCGTGGCGGGGTACTTCGGTATGAGGTTGATCCTCGACTCGATTGCCTCGGGTGCCGCGGATCGCGATGGGGTTCGCGATTACCTCGACGCCGAATTGAACAAGGGGGCTGAGCAGCGGATGTTGGAAGCCGAGACTCTGACCATACTGATCGTCAGGTCAGGCAAAGTGCGCGAATTCACTTCTCCCCCGCGCCCAGATACGAAATTCTGAGAATCACTCGAGAATCCGGAATTTAATCAGGAATTTTATCCACATCGAAATGGGCTCGCCGTTCCTTGTCGGTGGCTGGAACACGAACTGACGCACCGCTTCCAGCGACGACTCCTCGAAGTTTTTCGTTCCGATGGAAGAGAGGACGGACGCCACTTCCACCAGTCCTTGCTCGTCGACGAGCAACTCGACTGTCACATTTCCTTCGATCCCGTTTTCGAGTTCATAGATAGGGTATTTGGGGTCGACCATCTTGAGAATCATGTAGGTGCTCGAGTAGGGAACGTCCCTTCTGCTGAGGCGCGTGTTGATATTGAGGAGATCGTCAGTGGAGATCTCTGGCATGTCCGTCTGGTCGGGATCCTCGTCATTGAAGAGCCGCGGTTTGTCGAAATCCGGGCCCTCCGTGATGTCCAGGTCCAGGCTCTTCAAAATCTTGAGCCGCTGCTGGCTTTCGATCGCCGAGTACGGGTCTTCGTCCGCTATAATCGAGATTTCGGGCAGCACACGCATTTCACCCTTCCAGCCGACCTGCTTATCGAGCTCGGTTATTGAAACTTGGTCTGACGTTAGGAAGATGAATAAAACGGCTGCCAGGGCGATGGGTATGATCTTGACGACACGCTTTTTGTAAGCTTCGTCGCGCTCCCACGCACGGCGGATTTCAGGTTCACTGCCCACAACTTTAAGATACACACGCACTTGGCTGTGGTCAACCAGACACTGCCAAGTGCCTGTGGATCTTAATACACACGCACTTGGCTGTGGTCAACCAGACACTGCCAAGTGCCTGTGGATCTTAATACACACGCACTTGGCTGTGGTCAACCAGACACTGCCAAGTGCCTGTGGATCTGCGCGTATCTGCTCAATCCCAGGATTACAGGCTAGCTGCTTTCGGCAGTCCTATTCGTCCGAAGTATCGAAATACACCCGGGATCGACCCTCGGTTTCGACCTCGACACTACTAGAAAACCGGTCGTGTCGATTGGCGGCGCGAACAACGTGCTTCCCGGGGGGGAGCGCCTCGAATACGACGCGTCCACTGTGGCCGGTAACCAGCGTCCATGTGTTATCGACGGTGACCGTCCAATTGACCACATCCGGACCAACCAGCGTGACTTCGACGACGCCGGAGTCGGCGACGCCGTAGTGGTCGAGGATTCCAATGAAGA
>CBDVBX010000011.1:0-30490 GCA_965372335.1 uncultured bacterium
CGTCAAAAACATGCCTCGCGGAACGCAAGCCGGGCGCGTAAGGACGGGGGCTGCGTAGCGTCCTACACGCGCTATCATAGACTTCGCGCGGGAATTGACGTGATAGAAAATGGCGGAGAGAGAGGGATTCGAACCCTCGGTACGCTTACGCGTACACACGATTTCCAGTCGTGCCGATTAAGCCAGCTCTCGCATCTCTCCGCTCAAGCGTGGGGGCGATTGCAATCAACAATTCTAATCGGATCGCTACGACGATTCGCGACGGTCGCGGAAAAACGTCTGCATCAGCGCCAACGCCTGCTCTGCCTCTACACCACCCGTGACCACGATCGGATGGTCCAGTCCCGGTTCGTTGGGAATCGAAAAAACGCTTTCGCAGGCACCGGTTTTTGGCTCGCGCGCCCCGAAAACGATCCTCGGGATCCGAGCCAACATCGCCGCGCCGACGCACATCACGCATGGTTCCACGGTCGAATACAAAATACAGTTCTCCAGCGTTTTACGCTGGAGATTGCCCACGGCTTCCCACATCGCCAACACTTCGGCGTGTTCGAACGGCCTACCCGTTTCTTCGGTGCGGTTGTGCCCCCGACCAACGATCCGGTCGCGGTGAACAACCACCGCTCCTACGGGCACCTCACCCGCATCGAACGCGCGCCGTGCCTCCTCGATCGCCTTGCCCATCCAGTGCGCGTCGTCGTGCATCCGATATGCAACCCGCTAGCGTTCCGGTAGGCTCTCCACGAGAGCATTGATCACCATTATCGCAACTTCTGCGTAGGGTGGAGCACGATCTGTCTTAGCGCCGGAGTCCGATCGCACTCTACCAGCCGACGACACGATACCGCGATCGCCGGTTTCCGAACGGGCACCTTCCATGTAGTTCTCGTCGGTTGCCCTAAAGAGCACCTTCTGCCCGGTTCTGTCGACGATCGTAATCGTTGCGCCAACGTAAGTCGCCGGAGATGCGTTCTCCTGATAGTCGACCTCGTCCTTTTGCCACACGTCCACGACCGGTATCATGAACGCGTCGACCCTGAGCGCTTCGGCGAGCGGTACTAAGAACTCAGGATCGATCTTGCCGGTCCGCGGGTATTCCTCCAGGAATTTCTGGTACTGGTTTTCCTGCTCTTCGCCGTCAATCGCGTAGGCTACTGTGTTCGGCGAGATGAACGAGTAGTCGTTGCGGGCGTCCAGTGCCGGGGCGAAGTGTTTCTCCATCGTGATCGGGGCGATATCGTCGGGGTCGTCCGAACCGTGGATCGCGCTTAGAAACGGAAAAACCGCTATTTTGCCCTCGGCGGATTCCAGTTCGGGATCCACTTCGACATTGATCGGATGTTCCTTCTGGCACCCCCCGAGCGCCACCGCAATCACCGCGAACGCAATCGTTATGAGCTTGCGCTTCATTGAAATCCCTCCCTTTCGGGCTGTAATCCTATGGTACACGGCGTTAGATTACGCTTTGCCCGCTACGGTGTCAACAGTCCGATTTAGCTGCGCCGGCACAGGGATTTGCCGGGAGGCGGTCCGCTTTTTGAACTGAGAGACGGTCGACCAAGCAGTCTTTGACAAACAACTAGCCACTGCATACACTGTACGCGTTATGACGGCACAACCGATCGACAAACCTCGCCTGTTGTTGATGGGCGACGCCCGTCAAGTGCATCTCAAACGCTGGGCAACATACTTCACCGAGGCGGGATACGATGTCTTATCGTTGTCGCTCGAGCACACCGACAACTACCCTGGGGAAATCCGATTCATTCGTATGCCCTCGTTTCTCCCGCGGGCGTTTCTATACACACTGAGCGTGCCTGCCATCAAGAACATAACGCGCCGATTTAACCCACATATCGTCAACGCGCATTTCGTTCCCAACTACGGTCTGATCGCATCTCTGATCGCCCGAAAACCGTGGGTGTTGAGTACGTGGGGTAGCGATATCATGACCGATCCAGGGAAAAGCCCCTTCCACCGTATGCGAACGGGCTATGTGCTGCGCAACGCGACCCGGATAACGTCAGACGCGCAAGTGATGACAGAGAAGATAGAATCGATGGGAATTCCGAAAGAACTGATCGTCACGTTCCCGTACGGGGTTGACCGTGCGTTCTTTTATCGCAGAACCGAGCCGCTCGAGGGAGGCCCCCGAATTCTCAGCAACCGGAAACTGGAGCCGGTTTATAGCATTTCCACTTTGATCGATGCGTTCCCGGCCATAAGGGAGGCGTATCACCAAGCTACACTTACGGTCGCCGGCGACGGCAAGCTCAGGAGCGAGCTTGCGTCCCGATCCGACCTGTCGATCGCCCGCCGTGCGATTGTCTTCGTCGGCGATGTGGACCACGAGCGAATGCCCGCGTTGTTGCGAGATCACCATATCTACGTTTCGATGTCTCTGTCCGACACAACCTCCGTGTCTTTACTCGAGGCGATGGCTTGCGGGTTGTTCCCCGTCGTGAGCGACATACCCGCCAACCGGGAGTGGGTCGAAGACGGCGTCAATGGCCGCCTCGTTCCGGTCCAGCAACCTATGACGTTGGCCATGACGATCATCGAGGCCTGGAAAGACAGTTCCCTGCGGGCGAGTGCCGCGGACAAAAACGCGCAGTTGGTGCACGAGAGAGCGGAGTGGCGCTCGAACATGCAAGTTGTACTCGACTTGTTCGAACAACTGATGGAGGCCGCCTGATCATTTCACGCAACTCTTGACTTTTCCTGTCGAAACACCAACAATATATTGTATATACGAACGATAGGAGTGCGATGAAAAAAGCCCGTTGGATACTTATACTCTTGTTCGCCGCATCGGTGGCCGCCGCCGCCGTTTATGGCGTAATCTCTCTTCGGGAAGCGGCGCAACTGGGATCGTCTAAAGGTGAAAAGGAAGAGCGGTTGAACATTATACGCACAGAACTCGGGACAGCAAACATGAAGTACCGCGGGCTCCTGGAAAGTTCAGGCAGTATTCCGGATAGCTTGCGAATATTTGAGTCCGGGAATTTAATCCGACAACAAAAAAAGTACCGCAAGCAGATATTCCACTTGGAAAGTGAAGACCGCGAACTGAAACGCCTCATCCGAAAAGACGAGCGGGCGATATCAGCCATCCACGACCGACTCAAACGCAGAGTGTATGGTTTCGGTGCCGCGGCGTTGGTGTTCCTCGTCACGGCGCTGATCGCGGGTCGGGCGTCGATTCGATCTTGACGAAAACGTCAGGCTACAAATATAATACTCACTAATGAATAAAGGAGTGAAAGATGACATACGTCGTGACAGGAAATTGTGAGAGATGTCGGTTTACCGACTGCGTTGTCGTTTGTCCTGTGGACTGTTTTCACGCTGACGACATAATGATGTACATCGATCCGGAATCGTGCATCGACTGCGACGCGTGCGTTCCTGAATGCCCTGTCGAGGCAATTTACCCTGAAGAGGACGTGCCGGAAGATCAGCAAAAATGGACCGCAATCAACGCGGAGAAAGCCCCGCAAAACCCGGTTATTACGGACAAGCAGGATCCGTATCCGGGCGCCGAAGAACGCAAGGCGGAACTCGGTTTTTGATCGACGCGGCCAATCTGCTGCTAAAAGCCACCGGGCCGGCGCGATCGCGCCGGCTTTCTAACTTTCACAAGGTCAATTAGTTTTGGGTTTTTCTTTGAGGATGGCGTTCCGGGTCAAGTGCAGGTTATCGAAGCTCTCGGCCGAGATTACGTAGTACCACCGCGCGAACCGCGTATTGAGCTGTTCCGACAACTCCCGCCCGGCGTCGGCATTCCTTTCCCACGTGTCGTGAGCGATTTGAAGGCTCTTCATACTATGGTCCTCGGCCGTCCACATGCTGTCTGGTTTTTCCAGAAAACTCAAATCCTCCGGTATCGCCGGCTCCGGGAACATTGTTTCGTCAAAAACCGTGGTAATCATCAGGTACCGGTTTTCTGCCGGCCCCTGTTGTTCGCCGTCGGATTCGACGCCCGCGCTCACCGCTAGTCCCGCTCCGAATACAATTTCTCCGAACCGCAGGGTGTAGGTGATTCCCCTGTTGGTCGTCGCTTGAAGTTCTCCCTCGTTTGACAATAGCCTGCCATCGGACGCAAAATAGAAACCCTTGCTCTGGAGTGAGAGCATGTCGCCGGTGCTGACCGTAATCCCCCCGGACGCCTGATTCAACGATGTCGTCAACCCATCTGGTTTCGGGCGTACTCCTTCGATCGTCAATTCGTCCAACGATTTTAGAAAGTTGTTCATCTTGTATCCGTCAACCTGCTGATCTTCAATCATGTTGTTGGCCAGCCACTCGTCGTCATCCGATCTCGTGAGTATCAGCTCGTCCCGATCCTCGATTTTCCGCGTGCGTTCGTTGATCGAATAGTCCTTGAGCACCACACTCTGAATCTGGTCTTTTTCAACCATCAAAAGGTCGGCTTCGATCCAATCGTTGAACTTCGTGGATATGTCGATGTCGATTCTCGAGCCGTAAACGCGCTTCTGATCCGGTACGCGGACCAGGTAAAACCCGGTTCGATCTCTATCTTCGTAAGTTCTGCCGATGATGATGTCGGCAAGGATGACGTCGTTCTCGCCCTTGATCGTTACCCGCTTCCCCCTGCCTTGGAGCTCGACCACCGATTCGTCCAAAGGGTTGATCACCCCGCAGGCCGGATAGTCCGAGACGTTGTCGGTTCGAAAGTCATCTTTGGTGATCCCGATCAATCCGGCCGCCGTTTCCGCCAACCTGTCCTGACCGTCCGCCGGGTAATCGTAGTGCGACGGAATCGTCCATCGTCCGTTTTTGAAAGTGACTTTGAACGGCCGCGCCGACCCGGTCGTTTCGTCGAATTCGATCACCTCTAGTGTGCGGGCCGCGTTGGGGTCGGTGAATTCCGGAAAAAATTGTTCTCCCAAATCTGAAAACGCGTCGGGCGTCACCTGTTTCGGTGCGGTCACTAAGGTGATCAACACCAGTGCCGCCGCTGCCGCCGCGAATATCAGCGTTTTCCTGGTTGCGCTCATGGTTAACTCCTTAGCCTTCTCGCCGCCGCCGCGCCTTCCTTTTCTCGCCGCCGCCGCCGGAGCAAGATGCCGATACCTACCGCAAAAACCGGTATCGGCGGCAGTAGTCCAGCGAGCGTCTTGATGTTGCCTTGAATCGCACGTATTTGCGACTCCATTACTTCCTTGCTGCGGTCGATCTTGGCGTTTCGTTCCGCTGCGATCGTCGCTTTGGCTGCTTCAAAACGCCGGTTCTCGACCTCCTGCAGATTTCTGGCCATGATGTTTTTCGTCTGTTCGTCCAAATCATCACGCCGTCTCACTTCGGACACTTTTTCGTCCAAGCGATGTTGTGCCTGTGACATCGCTCTTTGCGCGCCCGCCTCGGCTTGCTGCTCCTCGACGGCGCGTTCCTCGGAGAACGCACGGATCTTTTCTTCGACAGTTTCGAGGGTTCGATGCTTCACCCTTCTATTCCGCAGAGCAATGAACGATTCGTCACCTACTAGTACGTCCATGCAGTTGAGGAATAAAGAGATATTGTCGAAGTTGAGATTTTCGACGCCGCGCCGACGAATTTCGAAGAACTGTTGCGAGATAAAATCGAGATCCGCTATGACGATGATGTCCACGCCGGCGCTGTCGGCTTCGTCGCTGACGCGCGCCGCTAGCGCGTAATCGGTTGCAGTCGGGACGCGGCGGAAGTTGGCCGGTGCCAACGTGACACCAAAGAACGACCGTTGTACCACTTGGTTGTAGTTGAGTGACCCAGAAACCTTGCTGGTTCTCAATATGGGCTCAAACGTCAAGTTCGACGAAGGTGCCTTGTTGATCGTACCCGGAAACAGAAGCACCAGTTCTTGCAGACCGTTGACGGCGGGAAAGCCATCGTTGAACGATTCCGGATTGTTGTTCGCCCTGCCGACGAACACCACCTCGGGGCGAACGTTTGCCAGGTCAGGATGCGGATTGTACGCGTCCCACACGATCTGCGCCTTGTTCCACTGTACTCCGAACGTGTTCAGAAAGGCGTGTATGTCGCCCTTGGGTTTCGGCTGGGGCCCCTTGTTCCTCATAAACGGGTTTATGTTGGATCCAGACTCTTCCGACGGGGAAAGCCCAATCTCGACGATGGGGAGCGGATCGAGCAACAGGAGAGTGGGTACGCCACTCTCGATGTAGTCCCGCAAATTATCCATGTCTTCCTGCGCCATCGAAGATGGTAACGACACGAGCAGGCCGTCCAGCGTTTCCGTCATCGAATCCGAAGCCGCTATCTGAACGACCTCGTATTGTTTTTCCAGTTCTTCGACGACCGCCCACACCGGCTTGCTGGCAAATGTGTTGAAGTCAAAACCGCCAAACATATTCGCCTGAGTTGTCACCACGCCGATCCGTTTACGCTGTGTGCGCGCTACCACGCGGATACTGCGCCCGAGCTCGTACTCGGTGGGCAGCCCTCGGTCAAAAAACGGAATGACGTCCTCTTCGGCGCCGCACATAAACGCCACCCCCATGAATACGCGAGACACCCGGGCGCGGCTGCCCTCCACTTCCGGTATCTCCACCGGTGTGATGCCGTAATGTTCGCGTGCGTCACGCGCTTCCTCGCTGTACATCTCCGTGTCGTGGATCACGACGTGGACCTTGTCTCCACCAATCGCGTCGATCTCCTTGAGGTGACCGATCAGGTTTCTACGGATTTGCACGTAGTCCCGCGGTACTTCGCGGCTGATAAACGCCTGCACGAAAACCGGCCGCTCCGCAGAAATCTCGTCTATGAGTTGACGCGTGTTTTTCGAAAGCGTATGAAGCCGTTCGCCAGTGACATCGAGACGGGCGCCGCCGCGACCCACAAAAACGCCCAGGCTAATAAGCGCTGTCGCCAGCGCCGCTGCGCGGACCAGCTGATGAGCGCCCATTTTGTAGCCGTCGGCTTCCTGCGGCCAATGCCGGCGGCCCAGAAGCACTACGTTTAGATACAACATGAAGCCGGTGACAGAAACGAAATACGCGAGAGCGTTCAGACTGACCACGCCGCGGGCAAAGTCTTCGAAGTGAGGAAAAACCGACACCCCCACCCCCAGGTCTGCCGCACGTGCGCCAAATGCGCCCAGGATCGGTTCGATCCACACAAACAGAGAGCAGAATATCGCGCCCAATACGAACGCCACGGTGACGTTCGCGCTCAACAGAGACGCCACCATGCCCGCCGAGATGAATGTAGCCCCAAGCAGCCAGTAGCCGAGGTAGTTCGACAACATCAGGCCCAGATCCGGACTGCCCAGCCAGAACAACACGATCAAATGGCTAAGCGACAGCACGACCGCCGCCGTGTAGATACCGAGCGTTGACGCATATTTGCCGAGCACAACCTCGAGATCGGTGGCTGGCAACGTCAACAACAATTCGTCTGTTCCCTGCTTTCGTTCGTCGGCCCACACACCCATCGTGATTGCGGGGACAAAAAACAACAGCAAATAAGGGAAGACGCCGTTTAGTTGGTCGAGGTTGGCGAGGTTGTTCAGAAAGAACCGGTCACGCCAGAACGCGGCCGACGCGCTGAGGAAAATGAAAAGCGTGATAAATACGTAACCGGTTGGATTGCTGAAGTAGAGCCTGAGGTCACGTTTGGCAAGGGATTTGATGACGGTCCAGTTGATGTTCATCGCGCCTCACCCTCTCCCGCGGGCCTGGCGGGCCCGCCGGCTGCACCGGTTTGCGGCTCCCCGACGCCACCGGTGAGACGGTAGAATCGTTCCTCGAGCGATCCGCCGTCTTTGAGCTCGGCCGGCGTTCCGTCGAACAACAACTGACCGTTGTGAACCAGGAGGACTCGACTGGCCACGGCGTCGACCTCTTGCAATATGTGCGTGGATATCAGGATGGTTTTGGTAATCCCCAACACCTTGATATTGTCGCGGAAGTCCCTGATCTGGTTGGGGTCAAGACCCGCCGTGGGTTCGTCCATGATCAGCACGTCCGGGTCGTGCAATAGCGCCTGGGCGAGTCCCACGCGCTGCCGATATCCCCTCGAAAGTTTGCCGATCGGCTTTTCCCACACGTCCTTGATGGCGCACTGGTCGGCGACGACGGTGAGCCGTTCCTCCAGCCGATCGCCCGCCAACCCCCTGATTTCGCCGAAGAAACCCAGCAATTCCGCCGGTGTCATGTCGTCGTAGAGAGGGCCATTCTCGGGTAAATATCCAAGATGTTTCGCTGCCTGTATTCTTTGACGGCTCACGTCGAAGCCGGCAATCTTGGCCTCACCTTTGCTCTGCGCAAGGTAACCACTCAATATTTTCATCGCGGTGGACTTGCCCGCGCCGTTGGGCCCCAGAAAGGCAACGATCTGGCCTTCCGGGATGGCGAAGGAAATGTCTTTAATCGCAACGAACGGGCCAAAGTACTTCGTGAGCCCTGTTGCTTCGATCATCATCTTCTGTGACGGGTCCGACATATCTCTCCTTCTCAAGAGATGAAGCTCAATGTTCTTAAAACAAAAAAACCACCCCAACCGTGACTGAGATGGAAACAATACGACATACTGCTACGTTGTGTAAACAAACCTCGCGTTTCCAACTTAATTTTTGACCTGCGCTCTGTGCGTTCTTCAGGCACCCCTAGGAATGCAAGCTCAGTAAGCTTCGTCCAGCGACATATAGAAACGGACTTCTTCCCTACCGAACGCCAATTCGATTCGAGCTTTCACTCCGTCTGTACCACCGAGACGAATGCGGCTGCCGAATCCCACGGTTGGCTTCATGTGGGCGTGATTGATGTCTTGGACTCTTCTGCCCACGTCGGCCAGACCAGCGAAAACCGCCCCGCCGAACCGACGCCAAATGTCGAATCGGTACTCCACCTGGTAGGCGACCATCGCGTGGTCCAGGTACCGGCCCCGTCGGTATCCGCGGCTGTGCGGCCTTCCGCCCATCGCCGCCTGACGCCAGAACGGCGGCTCGCCTCGTGTGACGTACGCGAATACCTGCAGAGCAACGACGTGGTGCCGGGTAATCGCCAAATATTTCCTCAAGTCTACATTATACACGTCAAAGTCGAATTTGCTCCCGGTCGACTCGTCGAATCTCATGGCAAACGCTTGATGAAAACTACCCGAGAGCGGTGAGTACTTGCGATCTCGGGAGTCGTAGTCCCAAAGAAAGCCGGCGCCCAGGACGTGTCCTCCTTCCGCTCCCGGGACCGCCCCCGATTCCAACATCCCTCGCGGCACGGTTTCGGTCAGTTCGAAGTGTTCGAATTCTGCCCTCACGCCGATTCTCATTCCGGGCAAGACGCGGCGCAGGAGTTCAATGTACACCAGCGTCCCCTGCGGCCGGTAAATCTCCACATTGCCCGCCGAGGTATGCGGCCCGATACCGTAGAATCGCCGGGCGATGTTACTTGCCCCGAATTTCGTGTTGAGCGACCAGGCCCTGTCGGCCCAACCGAGCCTGAGACGAAGTTCGGTTGCCCACTGCCGTTTGCTGGTGGCGCGGCCAGAGACCCGGAACTCGGAGTTTGGAGCGGCGACGTCCTGCCCCCACCGGAATGGCCGAAGGATGTGGCCGCCGATTCCCACACCCGATTCCCCGGTATAGGAAATCCTGGGCAGCCAAGTAAACCCGAATGCCTTCAATTTGGGCTCGGCCAACCAATTCTGCGACGATGTGCGATTCTCACCGGCGCCGGTGTCCACTGCGGAATGGGTGGCGCTCGTTTCGGCACCGAACGCTTCGCCCCCTGCGCCACGCGCCACTCGCTGCGGCGACAAGCTGAACACCGCCGTCCCCAGCGCAACGCAGATAGCATATCTTATTGTCTTATAATTACTTATGACCATCCGTTGTCTTCGCTCGTTGTTTTTTCCCCGTCACATAGATGGCCAAGATCGACGCCCAGCTGAACGCGGACAACCAGAGCGGCCATCGGGCCGGTCGGTATTCCATCTCGATCGTGCTAGCGCCCGCATCCAGGCCTTCCAGTCTCATTAAACCCGAGTTCTCCAGCCGAATGAGTGGTCCCAACTCCCGACTCGTGGAAAGACGCCATGCGGGGTGGTATGAGGACTTCACCAGCACCTCGGCGCCAGGCCGGCTGAGCCGGATGTCGAAGCGGATCCGCCCCGTTTGGAACTCATCGGCGGTGACTTCCACGCCCGACTTCAAAGGCGAGACCCACTGGGACGCGAACTGCGTGGCGCGATATACGGCAAACCGGCCGACGCGGTGGAGTAGTCTGAAATTGGCCGTTTCCGCCAACTTCCTTCTCGTTCGCGGATCGGACGTCACCACGTGTGTGGAATTGGTTGCCCACAATTGCCTCTGGATACGGCCGATATCCTCGTCGTCGCGAACTGATCTCCGGAATAGCGTCCCGAATTCGCTGGGGGTCCACGAAACCGTGCGGTAGGGTGCAACACCGTAGAACGCCCCTAGCTGACGCACGCCGGTCCGATGAGACGTCAGCGCCAGGACGTGCGATTGGCTCAGCTTGACTTCGGGACGCGGCAACTCGAATGTATCCTGCAGGTAGACGCGACCCCAATCTTCGGTCTGGTTTTTCGCCAGCCAATCCCACAGTGCCTCCACTTCGGCCATCTCAGCCCCGTTTGCCGCCACCGCCTTGAGGGGCTTGCCGAACCACAAACCCGACGCGATGGCCGCCGCTGCCGCCGTCAATGCCACCCAATTTGTTGCCTTTTGCCATGGCGCGGTCCCGGCGATCCACATCGCGAACGGTATCGCGGCCAGCGCCAGACCAACGCGAACAAAATACACCATCCGCCAGCTCCCCGGCCCAAACAGCGTGACATCGAATTCGCCGGCGACAAACAGTAGCAGCGTCAACAGAGTGATCGCCATCAAAGCGCCGTAGAGCGGCACGTCATTAGCGCGTCGTCGCAGTCCAAAGGTTCCGACGAAACCGGCGGCGATGAGTGCGACCATCGGCAGCGATTCGACGGCCGCCGTTATGGTGAACGGCGGTATTTTCCGGTTCACGAGATCGAACACGTGCGTCGGCAACCCCAGCCGCGCCACTACCATGGCGGCGTCCAGATTCTGGGAGTGAATCACCATCGATTTCCCCGCCAGGACCATCGGTACCCAGTAGAGCGCCGCCGCCAACACGCCCAGCACCGCCGCGGCAGCTTGCTTGAGCAGGCCTCTGTGGTTGCCGCGCCTGCCGCCGACCACGGTCCAAACGTGCAACAGCGCGAGCAATCCCAACGGGACGACGGTGTAGAGGTGCGTCACCAGCATGAACCCGACCAGTGCCGCGACCGCGCCGGCGTCGCGTCGAGTCACGCACGGCCGCGATAGGCGGTCGATCAGTAGGATCAACGCGCCGGTCGCGACAAAAAACGTCCACATACCGCCCATCGCCGAGCCAACGCCGACAATCGCTGGCCGTTGGACCAGTAAAAGATACGCCAAAACGGCGGCGGGCAGCGGGGTGAGAACTCTTCGCGCCACCCGGTACATGGCGAGAGCTGGCGCCGTGAAACCCAGCCATACACACAGCACGTACGGTAGCGAGACCCCGACACCGATCCGCACCAACAAGGACAGAAATCCATACCACAGCGGCGAATGTAACGTGGCGATAGGAAAACCGCAAAACGCGATCTCCGACCAACCGTTTCGTGCTTCGGACGCGGCCGCGTACACTTCGGCGAGGTGAGCAGGATTATCGAGATAGGTGATGTAGCCGCCTGACACGATCGGCCACGCGATGACTGCGCCGGTGGTCAACAGGGTGGCCACGGCCAGCGTGTCGGCGGCGCGACTTCCTTTACTTGATTCCATTTGCAAGGCGGGTCTTGAGTTCCTGGATCTTCTCCTCTTCCGAGTCGACGATTCTGCCGCGGCCCAGGCTTTTCTTGAGCCTGCCCAGCTTGACGGCGCGCGTATAGTTGATATAGTGCATCGCCAACCCGTTGTGCACCGCGACAAAAGTCTTGAGGCTCTCTTTGTAATAAACCGTTTGGTAGTCGTCACCGCCGGGGTTGGATACCACCTGCGAGTGCTGCGAAGCCAGACCGGGCCGGATCAACTCGTCGATCCTGTTACACGCGAACGTCGGAGAGAGCAGTGCCTTGACACCCTTTACTTCGACGCAGCTCAAATCGTCCTCCGTCCATATCCTCTTGATTCTCGAAGAGGTACTCATTCTGAACTCGGGGTTGGTGTATGCTCGCAAAGCTTGTTCGGGCGTCACACCCTGTATTTCGAACGTGGCCACGACCTCGATTCGAATATACCCTTTCTCGAAATCGCGTCGGTGATCGTCGTTGGGCTCTTTGCCGTCGCGGGCGGCAAAACCAGGTTCCAGGTATGTCACTATTACTGACGGTTCGCCACCGACTTGTGGCAAGTTCCCAAGGGCATTAACGGCGTCTTGAAAAACCAAACGCCGGACGGCGGCTGCGATCACCGGCGCGTACGAATCGCCCAGATCGTCTTCTTCTCTGGAGTACCTGTCGATCTGCTGGACGATCCGTTCGTCCAGATCCAGTTCCTCTCCCCACTGGGCGATCACCGCCACGCTATCGTCACCGGCCGATTCTGCCAGCGCTACCACATTCGGATTCGAGAATGCGGTCAAAGCGGCTGAAAAAGCCGTCGACACAAGGAGCTGAGCTATCATCGTATCAATCCTCCGTAATCGCCGGTTGATCCCGCTCTGCCTGATCTCCGAAGCGAATCCAGCCGAGCAGCGGATAGTGGTCCGATCCGTACGTGTCAACCATCCGACGGTACCGGGCCCGCCACCGATCGGGCAACCTGAAAAACAAGAAGTCGGTTTGCCGCTCCAGGATGGCGCCAAATTTGAGGGTGCCGTGCGTCGGAAGATCACGCGGCTCGGGAAATTCGTCTCTGAGACGTTTTACACCCGACTCGTGGCTTTCACCCAACCAAGTATTGAGATCGCCTCCCACGACAGCCGCTTCGACGTCGTCCATGTGGGCCAGGAAGAACTCGACCTGTTCCAACCGAACACTGCTGAAACTCTGCACGAACGCACGAATACCCGTACGGTGATCGAGATGAATGCTGATCAATAGCAGCCGCCAAACCTCGCCCCGAGACGTGACGCCTTCGATTGCGGCGCCGATCGTGACTCTGCGTTGATATCGACGCGGAAGTTCCCACGCGACAAAATCGGACAACGGAAAAGTCGACAGGATCGCATTCCCGCGGTCCTCGGGCGGATCGTCCTCTCCGCCGTTCCTCATCGCCGGGACATAATACACGAATAATCCGTGTTCTCTCGCTATGTCTCTGACGTCACGGCGCGTTCCCAGGTCGCGCGACGGAAAGATCTCGTCCGCGTATTTTGCGTCGGCGGGAAACACTGCGGGGACTTTCGGGCCGGCGCGGTAGGTTTCCTGCAGTAACACCGCGAAGTGCGGCACCGGTTTCCCATAGGTCAGCACGCCCGTGCGCAGTTGACGAATGAAGTATGAGAGCGCCCCGCCGCCGACGTGCGTATTCCACGTCACCACCGCGAGAGAATCCACAGGCGACGCTGGTGCCTCGTAATCGGGACGTTCCACCACCGGAGGTCCGACGGCCGCGCACCACCGAATCAGGTCCGCGCGTTCCTCCGCATCGTCGACCTGGTGCCACTGGATGATTCGACGATCCTCCTCAGGGGGGCATTCGGCGGGTAACGGTCTGCGGTCAACCGCAGAGGGACCGCATGCAATCGCGAGCAGCAAAACCGCCGTTGAAATTCTCTTCGTTCTCGTGGAGATACCGGCCGCCATAGATTGTCGGGGTATTGATATCTACGAACTCTCAATAGAAAGATAATCGATAAAGGGGGTTCGATTCCAGGTCTCGCGCGTTGCTTTGTGCCGGGGGGTGATCACAACCTCTTTGCCAAAAGTCTCTGTCTCCGGTGGAAGATACGACCGAATTCCTCTGCCAGTTCGAATGATGCGTCGACAGCCCGCGGATTTCGCGAATCGAGGTATTCGACGTTGACGCCCAGTTTGCCGGCCGGGAATCCGATTTGGCCGGCGAACGAGGAGATCCGATCCCACACACCAATCAAGCAAGAAATGGACGTCTCGCGCATGCTTCGCGCCCCCTTGAGCATTCGTTCCACATCTTTAGGAATGAACACGCCGAGCGTCTTCTTGGCAAAGGTGACGTCTTCGGGGGTCACCAGCGGCGAAAACGTCAAAAAGATCTTTGGAATCTGGTCGCGCTCGAGTCCGCGTACGAGGTCGAGCAACAGGCAGCACATCCATTCACTCTCGTAGAGAATCTGCGTACTGAAAAACACAAACCCACAATTGCGGATCTTGGAGAGTATACGATCCGATTCATCGACCGAAGCGGGCCGTGCGACGAACTGCTCTCTCCGCGTGGGGATGATGATTCCTCCACACGTAAATCCCCTGTCGCGCGCGTGCAGCGCCGCGTCGCACACTTGCATGGCACCCGGCTTCAGGGATTTGTCGCTCGTGTCACCGCCCACGATAAAGATGTCCTTGCAGTCGAGTGCCTCGGCGTGGCTCAACCAATCATCGAATTCTTCTTTAGTGCAAGTAACCGAAACTTTGTACAGGCTCAGCGGTTTCTCGGTGAGGTCTCTGAGCCAACCGGCAAATTCTTCGTTCGAAACGCGCTCGCGTCGCCGGCGAAACTCACCTTCGTCCTGTAGATCGGGGACGCTCACCGCGTGGAAGGAGTTGTAGCATGAGAAGCTCTGACGGAGTACAGCGTACGCCTTGTCGCGATCCGGTAAAGTCGGCGGACACGCTTCCAAAATAACGTCGGCACTCAAGATTTTCGATTTGCGACTCACTGTGAAAACTCGGTGTTTTGGGGTGTTATCGGTCGAGAGCTTCCGGGGGTCGATTCCGACCCGGTAAGCTGCCAAAACCGCAAAATAGCGAATTTTAGCAATTATTGCACCCAGAATTAATCGATGCACCGCCGATAGTGAGCTTTTTTTCGCGAGGGCTGTCCAGAAGAAGCGGGTATCTTATTGTTAATATTACAGATACGGCGCCCAAAACAGGGGCGCCGTATCCGCGTGGGCTATGGGGCTGCCGCCGGTTTCAGTTGACCCGCCGCGCCCGCACCCCAAAGTCGACGTTGTCGCGGACCCATTCGAAGAAGTGGGGCTGCTCGCCGAGCGGCGTGTTTGGAATCATGATCTTCGGATCATTCCACGATACCATAACCTCGGCGTCCTGCGTCCACACCTTGACCCGCTGGCGTTTTATCTGAGTCTGCCAGTTCTTCCCGACCACGGCATTGGTGTAGAGCAACCGAACGGTGACGCTGCGCGCCAGCCGTTCCAGCGGTCTGACCACGATACTGTCGTAATCGGTGGTCCCGTTGCGTTTCACATCCGGGATCCCGTCGCTCACCATCACGATGGCGATGGGCCGCAGCACCAGGTTTTTGCTTTTGACCATGTACGCGACTTGCTCGAAGAACGCGTTGTAGTCGGTGAACGGATTGGGCTCGCTTTTCGAAAACATCACCCGCAGTGTGGTGGCGATCTCTTCTACAGTTTTGTTCTCGAACGTCTGGATCGGGAAAAACGTCTTCGGTTCGTCGGCTCGGGCACCTCCGATGGAACTGACGAAAAGCGCGTTTGGTATCTCCAATCCCCCAACGCCGTTCAAGTGACAGTAGATATAGTTCGCCAAGAATTCGATCGAGTCATCGAAGTAGGGGCCGTTTATGAAGGATCCGCTGACGTCTACTCCAACGAACATCGACAACCGAGGGTTGGGAGCACCGTCGGTCTTGCCGAGCACTTCGCAGCCGGGTTGCGTCAAAAGGATCGCAATCACGGCGATCGAAACGAGTGTCAAATTACGCATGACAATCATCTCCTTGGCGTTAAAACGACGGCTGACGTTCGATGGCCGCGTCTTCATCAGAAGCGTCGGAACGCGTCGCGCTTTCGATGATCGGCTCAGCTTCGAACGCCGAAGACTCGGTTCTGGGCGATTTCTCAGCCGTCCTTCCGGAAGACCGGTCAGACGTCATCGTATCCGAGTGACGTTTGATATTCTTGATCAGGTCTTCCGAGTACTTGATCGCCTCGAGGTTCTCGAACGGTAACGAGAACAAATGCTGATTAATCACACACAACGTGCAGAAATTGAGTCCAGCGGCGATGACCTGCAAAGGCGGCAACAACAGCGCCGACAGGAGTTCTTCGCCCTGAGACTTGACCCACGTCGATTCGTGCTTGATGCGCTGCCAGTATCGATCGGATACCACCAAGACTCTCGCCTTGGGAAGTTTCGAACGACTGCCCAGCTTCAAGCCGCGCCCCTGAATGACAGCCATGATGGTCGGTGTTCCGTGGGAGGCAAATAGAAACCACGACAGGCTTCGAACGCCGAACCACACGAAACACGCGATCGCGATGGTCCAAAACACACCCAGTTCAAAATTCGCCGAATACTGGGCGAACCAGGGCACCAGCGAGTCGACAAACTCGCGATACAGAAACACAACCTCGACAAACAGAACGACGACTTCGACGACACCGATACCGACGATGGATGAGACGCGGCGTCCCTTGAACGAAGTAACGAAGGTCGATAGCACGGCGTAACTGCCGAGGACTATGAAGAATAAGAACAGGAACAACGGCACACGAACGAACGCCTCAGTCATCGTCTCTCCACTGATGTTCGAAAACGTGTCGATCACCAGAGGCGTCATCACATAAGTGAAGATCGTCGTCTCCACGATGCACCAGGAGAGGGTCAGTGTTACCGCAATCCACGGGATGGGCGACTTGACCACACCTTGCGCGAGCTGTCGAATGAGGTGGACTGGCATCATTAGAATGTCCTGTACCAGTGCCCACACCGCGAGGACGGCCATTCGGACGACCCCCAGGACCGTCGCGGTCAACAACAGTACGAATCGCAAGATTCCGCCCCAAAATGTCAGGATGGATTTGCCGAGATCCCACCAGGTGACAAACAGAGCGGTGACGAACTCCTGCCTTCCCTGCCGCACCGGGACGGTGAGCAGAGCGGCAATTGTCGCCCAACAGCCGAGAATGACCGCGGCCGTGGGCAGGAGCAGAAACAGCCGTTTGGCGCTCATGAGCCACAACTGATCGCCGGCGCTCCACGCAAACCTGATGAACGCTTCTTGGAAGTACATCGGAAAAAAGAGCACAGACAATATAACCTTAACGATACCGCTGGTCTCGGTAAGCATGTTCATTCCCCCGTACGACTGAGGCTAACAACTGGGCCTTAGCCCGTACCGATTTAGTCAAATAACGCGAATCCCACTCATCGAGTGGGATCCGCGTTTGATGTGGTGTTGATTTCGGGAGCGGTGCACCGCATAATTCGTGCCCCTGATAAACGGCGCGTTTCGAAGCGCGACTCACGTAGGTCGATGGTTACTCGTGAAGGGTCTTAATTGCCGTTGGTGTTTGACTCTAAAACTGTGGGCGTCAAGATTTGTTGACAGTCAGGGTCCTAATATGCGCATACCGGCGGGCAGAACGCGCCCCGTCGTCCAACGTATAACATCGAGTCGTTGTCTCTGAGGGAAGACCAAGACCAGATGTTCCGGGTTGGTGCGAACAGCACCGCGTCCGATCGCGTGGCCAGGCCCTAAGGTCGGTGCTAGCCTCATTGAGGCTAGTTTGCACCGACTCAGACTGCGGCCGGCGGCCGGCATAGGCTTCCGACCACAAACGCGGCCGTACCACACAAAACGCCGGCGAAGACTTCTGGAACGTCTGCGACTCGCGGGAACTCGGGCGCAATCGCGAACTTCCAGGCGATCGACGAAACGACACCGAACACCATCCCCAGTATCACACCCGTGGCCGAGGCTTTTTTCCAATACAGAATTCCAATCAACGCGGGTAAAAACGCGCCGGCGTAGAGCGCGCCGGCCAGTACGGTAAGCTCGACGATCCCCAGCCCGATCGCCGGATTGGCCCGCGCGAACGCGGCCAGCGTAACCGCCAACAACGCACACGCCAGGACGATCATCCGGGCCGCGAGAACCGTGTCTCTGTGCGCTACGCGCGTTGCACGCGCGCCGCGTCGCAGCAGGGGCAGCATATCTCTCTGCAGAGCACTGGCCGCGACCAAGAGTACGCTGTCTATCGTGGACATCGCCGCCGCGAGCAACGCCGTCAGAATAATCGCGCCTGCCACCGGCCCCACGATATGCGCGTCCGCGAGCAGCCACGGAACGATCGCGTCGGTTCGCGCCGCTATTTCCGCGGGCACGGTTTGGAGTCGCGCCAGCAGACCGATGGGTAACAAAAATAAATAAGTCAGCGCGATCAGACCGCCAATTATCCACGCACCGCGGCGGGCCGACGCGGCGCTTCGTAAGCCGTAAAAACGCGATAGCTGTCTGGGATCGGCGACCAGTTTGAGGCCGCCAGAAAGACCTATGCCGACGATCATCAAAAGCGGGGCGGCCATCGTCACTCGCAACAAGCTGAATCCCGACGCCGATTGGCCGACATCGATCGCTTCCAGTCGGGTCCAGGTAGCAGTCCAACCGCCGACCGACGTTATCAGCGCGACCGGAATTACGATGGCACCCACCAGCAATATCACCGCTTGGAGCGAATCGCTCCAAACGTCGGCCAGATATCCCCCGATCGCCGTGTACCCCAGCTGCACCACGAACACAATGGCAAGGGCGTACCCAAACGGGATTCCAAGAAGCGCTCCCATCGACGCCGCGGCGCCCAGAAACACCGCGGCCAAAAATACAACCGAGTCGAACACGATCACCGCGCCCGCCACGGCTCCGGCCGCTGGAGATTGGAACTGGAGACGGAATAAGTCGGATGGAACGATCGACCCCAGTTCGCCTGCTTTTTGGTTGAAACGCGGCGCAATGACGACCCAAGACAAGATCGCCAGGAGCACCAGGATGGCGCCGACGATGAGCCAGGATACGCCGTAAACATAGCTTTTCGCCGAATGACCGATAAAACTGTTGGTGGAGACAAATGTCGCAAAAAAAGACAGGGCTACCAGGACCGTGGCCACGTTTCGGCCGCCGACGTAGTAGTCTTCTATGTTGTGGGTTCGCTTTCTCGCCCGTACGGCAAAAAAGATCAATATACCGAGGTAGAGCAGCGAAACGAGGATTTTAATGGACATCCTTCGGCGCTCTTTTAGTTCAACCTTCGAGCAGCCGCCCGATCTCTTCGTGCAAGATGCCTCGCCTGGTGAGTTGACCCGAATCGAGGTCCACAATCGACGTCGACAAACGATCGCGGTTTTTGTACTTGCAAGTGCCGATATCGCAAACGACATCCATCGCTTCTACGATTGTTTCCGGCACGTCGTCTAGCGAGAACGAATTGCCCATTCCGGAAAGGTTGGCCGATGAGCCAAACAGTCGAATACCTCTCTCATCCGCAACGTCGAGCAGATCTTCACTCATGCCCCCCATGTTCATAAAAAGCGCGAGTTTCTCGTTGGAGATCAGGAGTTGCATGCAGCCGTCCGGTATAGAACGCAGGACGTCGCTTTCCCAGTCAGGTGTCGCGAGTACGCCAACGGGGAGGCCGGCTGCGACGAGTTTTTCGATCCTGTCGATTTTGTTCGGATCCGACCTGACCACGCCGGAAAAATGCTTCCACGACACCAAAACCGGGCACGCTTTGGTCGGCGGGCGCAGTTTCAGTTGATAGATTCGTTCCAGCGACGCCAACGAACCGGCCAGAAACGCATATGCCACGTCGAAAGGAACGAGCGCCAATCCGCCTTCGCCAATGACGTCGATTACGCTCTCGGCGGCGTCGCGGGACGACATCGCCCCCTCATCACGACCTTTTATCGAGACCCTGACGACCGTCATTGATTCGCTACTGACTCCTGCCGGTACCATTGTATGTACTCCATGTCAAATTCGCCCGCGGGGAGAATCGGAATGATGTTGTGCTTGAAACAAATGCCGTCCTTGCGCATATCCGAGTTCACCTTCGACAGGACACGCACGACAAACTCGTAGACGAGCGATTCGTATTCGGTCCCCTCGAGCATGAGGTACACCTGGTAATCGCCCGAAAGCAAATGGCCGGCTGTAACCAGTCTGAACTTCGGTTCTCGGCCTCGGGCCATTTCCTCGTCGAAATACTCTTTGAGACGGGCGACCAGCCGAGGCGTGTAACGAACCTCGTGATACCTGCCCGGGTGAAGCTCCAGCAGCACCAGCGCTTTTGAGGCGGGCTGAAATTCGAACTTGATCCGCCCACCCTCCAAACGCACCTTGGCCCTGTTGGGTACCTTACGCGCGTCGTGGGCCGCCTTCAAATATTTTCTGAGCGTCTCCGCCACGCGCGAGAGGTTCCGACTAAGGCCCAGTCCAACGACTTCTGCGCCGGTCAGCTCGCCCTTCTCCACCAGCACCCCTAAGAGCTTCGCGTACCGCTCAGGATCCCCTCGCCCGGGAACGCGCAGCTTCCGCATCGCCTGAGTCGTCTGGGGCAACCACCGCTCCATCTCGAGCGTTCGGATCTCCAGAGCGTCTCCACCGGTGTGCGGACCGCCACCTATCTCGCCGAATCCTCGTGTCTCTTCCGACATTTTTGAACCCCCCCGCGCTGTTGCGGTCGTATCGATCGTCCGCGCAATCTCAATACTATTGTAACGTATATACTCTTAATGTCAAGCCAAATATACGTATTTTTCTGCCGAATAGAATCTCTGACATACGACCATTGGTCCCTAATACGTCTAATTGAAACCATAATATGTCCCATATCTGCAGCATTCGGCTCATTTTTCGTACCTAACCTCAACCAATATTTCACGCTTATACGGTATTGTAATTCATATAACGTCATTACTAACGTATTATATATTCGTATTATACTTTTTATATACATTATTTAGCGTTTTTGTCCGTTTATATGGTATCTACGTCTTGACAAATGAACAATATGATGGTATTCTAATGATGTTACTGGAGGATTCGCGCTTATGCGGCAACCGAAAATGATCAATCTAAACGGAGACGAAGAGAGGGTACTGGAAGACACATGGAGTAAAGGGCGAGAGCCGGGGCGGTCGAAAGCCGATCGTCTACAATGGTTCGCGCGCAGGGGTAGGTTCTCGCCCTCGCCTGACAACGCCGCGTCGATGATTCGACGCGGCGTTTTATTTGCGTGTGGTATGTTCGCACTCGTCGTCATAGCCGGGTCCGCCAATCCCAGCTTCGCCGCCGCCAAATCCAAAAAGGCGCAGAAGATCTCACAGACAAAACAGAGCGCCAACAAAGCCGCCGGCAATAGTTCGCGGCGCGACTACAAAAAGAAGTTCAAACCGAAGCCTCCCCCACCTCCAAATGACCGCCGCCCCCGCAAGATCTCGAAACCACCGAAGCGACGCCCGATTAAACAGCCTCGACAAGATCCCATCATTGATCCTGGGTATCGATACCCTCGTCCCCGTCCTCCAGTCCTTATCATTCACGAGTGGATCGGGCCTACCGATTATCCCGTCGAGACCGATGAAATCGACTTTGAGGCGGCCAACATGGTGTTTACCACCACTACGATGGTGTTCAACGTCGCGTTCATATCGATCGGAGAACGCAATCCGTTGACGGCAGCCGCCGGCTTTCTGTTTGGCGCCACCAGTCTGGTCATCGCCTCCCGTGAAACCACCCGACACAGTGGTTTACACTACCTGCTCGGTGCGGCGTCCATCGCCCTCAGCGTGTGGAACCTCTCTGGGGGCGTGCAACCCACCGGTCCGCCGGACGAATACGGGGTGTACGACACCACCGCACTCTCCACCTACAGTTCAACTGCACAATCGATTGGATTCTCGTATACGTTTTGAGATCACGGTGCGAGCTGTTGCTTGGTAAACTCGTTCATCGGATGATCGGGGTAGAGCGAGATGAACTTCTCGAGCAACGGCCGCGCCTCGTCTCGGCGGCCCAGCTGCAGCAGCGCCATTCCGGTGTTGAACAGTCCGGCGGGCGAATCGGGATCGATTTCGAGCGCGCCGCGCGACCTGGCGATCGCTTCTTCATAGCGGTGCAGGTTACCCAGAAGAATTCCCGCGGATAGGTGTGCGTCGAGGTCGTCCGGATACGCCTCCAAACGGCGTTCCACCGCCGCCATCACCGGCGCGTAGATGCCGGCCAGCGAATCGACGCACCCAAGCCGGTTCATGTCAAGTCCCACCTCCTGCCAGTAGAAAAAATCGTTGGGAATGCGCTTCGCGAGCCAACGCAGATGGGGTACGGCGTCCTGGCAGCGACCGGCGTCGAACAACGCTCGCACATACCGCTCTCGGTAGTCCGGTTTGTCGGGCCTCATCTTTACTGCGACGTCCAACATCATGCACGCCCGTTCGACGTGTTCGTTGGACGTGTACAGCACGCCGAGCAGATAGTAGGCGTTGACGTTGGCATTGTTGACTTCGAGCGCACGCTTGAACCACGCCTCTGCATCGGCCGGCCGGTCGTTTCTCATGTACCAGTTGCCGACTGCGACCTCCGTTCGGCCATACCCCAACGGCAGCGTCTTGAAACGCTCCAGCGTGAGCGCCTCGGAGTGGTTGATCGACACCCATGGTGCGAGGAAAATGACCGACAGGACCGCCGCAAAGGCCATTAGCCTTCGCCTGTGCGTTGACGACGAGACGTGTGATAGGACGAAGTACAGTCCCGCCGCGCAGTAGCACACCGCCGGTGGCGCGAACAGGTCCCAATCACGCGCGTAGCCGAGCAGCGGATCCGAAGTCACCCAGCTCCCCGCCAGGTACACGCCGGCGGAGAGCGTCATGAATACAGATGACGGATTTCGGTAATCGCGTCGGCTCACAGCGTAGGCCAGCGCAGCCACAAACAAAAATGCAGCCAACGGTCCGATCAAGTACTGTTCGTTGAAGAAATCGCGAACATGCTTCCACGAAAATATGTATGAGAGTCCGGCGCCGCCACCCTGCGGGCTGCTAGCGACATCGAGGATTTGGGCGAAGCCGCCCCAAATCGTATAACCGGGTGACAGTCGGCCTAACATCCAGTTCAACAACAACACACCAGCGACGCCAGTCGCCAATCCGGCAAGGGCGTCGACGCGTGTGTCGCGTCGATACACACCCCACGCGAAGATAAACAGGAACGATGGCAACATCATGACCGTGGAGAGGTGGATCCCGATCCCCAAGACCAACGCGAACGCGGCAACGGTCAGCGGAAGACGCCGCTGAAGATACAACACCGACGCCAAAAGATAGAGGGCCAGAGTGAGAACGAAGTAGGTGTAATTCTCCACGTAGCCGAAAAAGAGAACGGCGTATCCTTGTGTCAGGAGCACCACCGCGACCAGCAGCGGAACGGCATCGGATCGGGCGGCTTTTTTCCGATCACCACCACCGCCCGGTGTCCTGTCGAGCGTCCGGCCCAATCCAAACGCCGTCAGAACGAACAAAAAACCCGCCAACACACTTCCCAGTGCTACCGTTCGATGCGCCAGCATTGGGGCAATCGTGTTTTCGTCTCCGAGAACGCCGCCGAATCCCCTGAACACAGTTTGCTGTAACCACATCGCCACCGGTTGGCGGGGATGGAAGGATTGTCCCTGCGGGAGGCTGATGGTCAGCGGCAGGCCGTCGCCCAGGAGTGTTTGTTGCGAGCGCAATACCCAAAAGACGACGGCGCAAACCACGGCTACTCCGACAACGGCCCATATGGGTATCCGCGTGATTCGGCTTGCGGATTTTGTGCCGTCCTTCTTCCAGCCGGTTGAGAACAACAGGGAGGCGGCCGCAGCCGCTAGAACGATCCAACTCAACACAGCCGTCCACAACGGAAGAAAGCCGAACAGATGAAATCCCCAAAAGCTGTTTCGCAGCGGCCCTAGGGCGGCGGCCTGCAGACCGGCGCCCACCACACCGATGACCACCAAAACGATACGGTAATACGAAGCCGCTCGGTCACTTCGATCGTGCTTTTGGCGGCTGGCGCGCGCGCCGTCTTGCCTACCCATACACTACCTCAGTCCGGCGCTACCGTTCCTTTACGTAACGAACGATCGCTTTGAATTGCGCCTCGCCGTCGAGGCCCGCTTCGTGGAGCACCAGGTGCGCCTGTCCGCTGCCGAGAAAGTGGCCCTTCTGAAACGGATGCAGCGTCATCGCCCGCCCGCGATCCGACCGTATCCAACGATACATAGTCGAATAGGTAAAGCCGGTAATACCCATGGCATCGTCGGCTCTCTCCGCCGGATAGATTCGTGACTGCTCCCCGGCCGGGAGTGCGTCGAACAGCTCGGCGCTGGCAACGTAATACACGTTGATGTCGATTCCCTCTTTCACCAACAAAGGGAGTGTCTCTTGGGCGAACGCGTATCCGACTTCGCTTCCCTGCAGGACAACTGTACCGTCGCCCTTGCCTTCGGCCTTTTTGAGCAAGTAGACACCGGTGGTGGCGTCCGAGGCCGGTGCCAATCCCAAAGACTCACGATCGAGGACGGCCTCGTTCGGGCGCGTGACGAACGGTGCGATGACGCACGGCCGCTTGACCAGTGCCGTCGTCACCAGCGGCCATATCTCTTGCGGATCCCAAGGTGTCAGCGTAATCATCGTGTCTCGCGGAAAGTTTTCCTGCAGCAACTGGAGCGGTTGCGGGTCGGCGTGCGTCGGCCCGTCTTCTCCGGTTTTGACGCCGGCGTGAGCGCATACCAGGAAAAACGGCCGGTACGGTAAGCCGTCGACCTCACTGCGCGCCTGATTTCCGATCGCGTGGAGGCGGGCTGAGATGTGACCGAGTGCGGCGATGAACGCGCCGTACGACGATCCCGCTCCCACGTGACGACCGTAGCTCGCCATGCCGGAAAAAATGCCCGACATCGCGTCCTCGCAAATCCCACCCAACGAGAGGATGCGCGAGCCCGGGTTGGTCTCGGCATTATAGTAACCCTCCGGAAAACCGTCGCCCGTTTTTATGATGCTGGTCGAGCCCAACAGATCGGCCGCCGCCGCGAAGATCGCGCCGCCGCTGGCTTTGTTGTAGTAGCTGAGCACCTTTCCCAATTCCGCACGGAGGGTGGTCGTCCCTCCGGGCGTCAATCGAAGCGCGTCCGGGATCGAGCCACCGTCGTTTTTGGCGGCGGTGTAAATCGCTTCGACGTTCGGCGCATTCGGACGCGGCTTACGTCCTCGTTTGTCCAGCCGGGCGCGGGAGTCTACCAGCCTTCCCGCCAGTTCACTCACCGCGTCGGTACTCTTTTCCAAGGCCGCCCGCACGACTTGCAGGCCCTCCCAGTAGCACTCCTCGATTACGTCGGACTGGCTGCCGCCGGTGCATCGCTGGCAGTCGTCTTCGCACCTCGGTAGCGTCTTCCCGGTGAGCTCCAACAGCGGAGCGGTTGCTTCGAAGAACCCGTCCGTGCACAGCTTGTGTCCGGCGCCGTGGGACGCTCTGCCTTCGATGCCGTATTTCCACCCCTTTGTCGTCTGATAGACGACAGCGGTCGGTTGATGGTTGTCGATCTCGCGCGCCTTTCGTTGCGCGGCGATAATCTGTTGGAAGTTCCGGCCATCGGGCACGAAGATCACGTTCCAGTCGTGCAGGTAAGAAAACTCCATCGGTGTCCACTGGACATATTCGCCGGGCGAATCTCCGTCGCGACACACGTGGTTCGAGTCGATCGACGCCTGGTTCCAGTCGACGTGCATAATCGCGTTCTTCAGCGATGCGGTCCCGGCTGCCGCCATGGCCTCGCCCACGCGACCGGGCGTCATGCCCCCCTCCCCCTCGACCATATGGACGATGGGGGGATCACCGGCGTAATAATCCATGGCGCCGTAGGCGAGTCCCAGCGAGGTGGCCATCCCTACGCCAGAAGCACCCGTCGATAGTTTCACGAACGGTGTCCCCGGTGTCGGGTGCCCGTCCAGTGGTTTGGCCCCGAATTTCTTGAACAACGGAGATGAGGCCGTCGGATTGCGGCGGAATCCTAGCAGGTCTTCGAGTCGAAGCTGGTTTTTTAAATCTCTCGGCAGAAGATCGGATGCGCCGATTCGGGCGATCTCGTTGCGGAGTGCCCACAGCCCATACAGACCCAGCGCCTTGTGACCAGCGGCGTAGGAAATTATGTCGGCGTCGTCGCGCGCGGGATCCGACAAATCGTATTCGGCGGCGTCGAACATGATGCTGGCAACGAAACGACCGGACGAGATCGACCCGCCGGGATGGCCCGACATGGGAACGTAGTTATACATGAGGGCACACAGCGAGCGATAGATCAGGTCGAAGGTTTCAAAGCTCACCACTTGCTCGTCGGTGAGCGGTTTTTTGCCTTTCTTGAGCTCCTCACCGATGTCGATGTACTCAGCTCTTCTGGGCCCGAATGAGATTGCCATTACTGTGCTCCTTTTTGGTGTAAATAGATAATTGCCCCCACCTGATAATTCAATTCTGCCAGTCTACTTCACTAAGGCTGATTGATCAACTCTGTGTGCCCGGCGAGATACAGCAAGAAAGCATATTGAAACGCCGTGTCACGATACCGTTTGAAACGGCCCGACGCGCCCCCGTGCCCCGCATCCATGTTGGTCTTGAGCAGTAATAAGCTGTCACCAGTTTTCATAACCCGAAGTTTTGCCACCCACTTGGCCGGTTCGAAGTACTGTACTTGCGAGTCGTGCAAGCTGGTCATCACCAGCAGATTGGAATAGTCCTTGGCTTCGACATTGTCGTAAGGCGAGTACGACAACATGTAGTCGTAGTACTCCTTCTCGTTGGGGTCCCCCCATTCGTCGAATTCCCCCGTAGTTAACGGTATGCTCTCATCCAGCATCGTCGTGACCACATCGACGAACGGCACCACGGCCACCACCCCTTTGAACAGGTCGGGTCGCATGTTATAGACGGCACCCATCAACAGTCCGCCCGCGCTCCCGCCGGCCGCAAACAATTTGTCGCTGTTCGTATACCCTTCTTCTATCAGGTACTCTGCGCAGTCGATGAAATCGGTGAACGTGTTCTTCTTCTTGAGGAGCTTTCCATCCTCGTACCACCACCGCCCCATTTCTTCTCCGCCGCGCACATGCGCGATCGCATAGACGAAACCCCGATCCAGGAGGCTCAAACGAGACGCGCTGAACCTGGCGTCCATGCTGTAACCGTACGAGCCGTAGCCGTACAGCAGGAGTGGATTATCACCCGTCATCTTTGTGTCCTTCAAATAGACGACGGATATCGGGATCTTGACGCCGTCCCGCGCTTTGGCGTAGAGGCGATCTGTCTTGTAGTCGTCGGCATCGAATCCACCCAACACCTCGTCCTGTTTCTTGAGGGTCCTCTCTCGAGTTACCATGTCGTAGTCAAAAATCGAGTTTGGTGTGGTCATCGACGTGTAACCGTAGCGAAGCAGCGTCGTCTTGAATTCCGGATTGGTGCTGATGTAGGCCAGGTAGGCCGGTTCGCCAAAATCGAGATAGTGTTCCGCTCCGCCGGACCACGGGCGGATCCGTATTTGCGTGAGGCCATTTTCACGTTCCTGGACGACCAGGAAATCCTCAAAAATCTCGAAACCGCTCAACAACACTTCGTCGCGGTGAGGAATGACTACCGTCCAGTTCGATTTATCGGTTTTGCCCAGTGTAGTTTCCATCAATCGAAAGTTCTTCGCTTCCCAGTTGGTGCGGATGTAGAACTTGTCTTTGTAGTGGTCGACCGAGTACTCATGGTCGCTTTCGCGCGGCAGAAATACAGTAAATTCACCTTCCGGGTCGTCCGCTGCCAGGTAACGAAACTCACTGCTCAGCGTCTGGAATGAACCGATCATGACGAATTTCTTGGATTTGGTCTTCCACACGGAACACGAAAACTCGTCGTCCGTCTCTTCGTAGACCAGTTTGTCCGTCGACGCATCGGTGCCTAAGGTGTGTCTGTAGATACGATACGATCGTAAAGTGGTCGGGTCCTGCTTGGTGTAGAACAGCGTACTGTTGTCATTCGCCCACGCCATGCCTCCCGTTACTTCCGGGATCGCATCTCCAAGCACCTCGCCGGTGTCCAGGTTTTTGAATTGGATCGCATAAATCCGCCGGCCGACCGAATCGACGGCATAGGCAAGGATGTTTTGGCCCGAACTCACGCGGCGTCCACGTACGGAGAAAAACTCGTATCCTTCGGCCAAGACGTTAACGTCCAGCATGATTTGTTCTTCGGCGTCGAGCGACCCCTTTTTGCGGCAATAGATCGGGTATTCTTTACCTTCTTCGTAGCGCGAATAGTAGTAAAAGTCGTCCAGTCGATATGGCACCGATTCGTCAGTCTGCTTGATACGGCCCTTTATTTCTTGGAACAACGTCTCTTCGAAGTCTTTGGTGTGAGCCATGACTGCTTCTGTGTAGGCATTTTCCGCTTCGAGGTAGGCGATCACCTCGGGGTTTTCCCGTTCGTTGAGCCAGTAGTAGTTGTCGATGCGGATGTCGCCGTGCTTCTCCAATTCGACGGGATCGACCTTTGCCATAGGGGGATCGGGGTCGCCCGCGTATATGGCACGTGTGAATGCGATCGTCAGCGTCGCGCATACGAGTAAAAACGTAATCGTCTTAATTGCCCGCATGATTTCCTTCCTCCGTTCAGGATGAGTTTGTTGGGTAATTGTAGATAGTCAAGAGGCTTACGTCAAGCTGTGTGGATAAGGGAAACAAACGTTTAGGGGGGAGACATCACTTGTACGGAACGACGTGCCCCCCACGGAATAACAGACATGCTTTACTGATACAGAATTGAGCCTGAACTACGGCGATTTCAATCCCAACACGATCCACTCGGTCCGATTGCCTCGGCCCGAGCTATGCTATATACTGGAACCGCCGTGCCGACACTCGGGGTCGCATGGCGACGGGCGATCGACACCGTCGAGGCCTTTCGACTCGCGTCGCGGTCGCCCCCCAAGGGCCGGCCCCCGCGCCGGCCGGTTTTACAGGAGAGTGTCGATGAAGAAATGGATAGCGCGAGCGGTCCTGGCGGTTGTGGTCTGCGCCGCGGCGATTGCCCTCTGGCAGACGCTGCGGCCGTCGCCGCCGCGCGCCGTGTTTTTGATTGTGATCGACACCCTACGCGCCGACCGCTTGTCCTGTTACGGGTACAAATCCCACCACACGGCGAATATCGACGCGCTCGCCGATCGCGGCGTGCTGTTCGAGAACGCGTTCACCAACGCCAGCTGGACGGTCCCCGGCATGGGGACCATCATGACGTCGCTGTACCCGACCCAGCTCGGCCTCGTCGAGCAGCCCGCCAGCCCCGGCCGGCGATTCGCATGGAGGGACCGCCGCGAGCAGATCCTCTACACCCTTTCGCTGTCGATGACCACGCTGGCCGAGGTGTTCCACGGCGCCGGATACCAGACCGCCGGCTTTGTCAACCAGCCGGCGCTCAACAACCGGGACGGGTTCGTCCAGGGATTCGACGACTGGTTCTACCCCGTCGGCGGGGACACCGTGATTCATCGCGACCCCGAGGAACGACTCCTGGAAAACACGCTCACGAGGAAAGCGCTCACGCCCTGGCAACACGTCGACCGCACCGATTCGGCGCTGGTGGGGACGTTCGTCGAATGGATGGAGACCGCGCCGCGCGAGGATTCGTTCGTCTGGCTCCACCTGCTCTCTCCGCACAAGCCCTACACCCCGCCGCCCGGTTACGCGCCGCCGCGCTCGAGCGGCACCGAGCGCGACCCTAATATGGACTCCGAGCTGTACAACGGTGAAATTCGCTATTCCGACCACTTAATGTCCAAAGTGCTCGAAGCGATCGACCGCCGGGTCGGCCTCGATAACGCCCTCGTAGTTTTCACCTCGGACCACGGTGAGGAATTCGGCGACCACGGAATGGACGACCACGGCCACAGCCTCCACCGGGAGATCGTGCACGTGCCGCTCATCATGAGCGCGCCCAACTTGCCCGCGGGGCGGCGCGTCGAACAGACCGTGAGCCTCATCGACCTCTACCCCACCATCCTGTCGTTGTGCGGAATGTCCAACCTCGCGACCCCCGACGTCGAAGGCACCGACATGACGCCGCTCGTCGCAGGCCGCGGCCCGGACCGCGTCGTGTTCGCCGAGGGGATGTTGTACGGGAGCACGGAACGGGCCCTGCAGGTGGGCGGATTTCGCCTGATGTGGGACGAGCAGGGTGACGCGTACCGTTTGTTCCGGGTGTCGGCCGACCCCGGGGAGACGCTGGACGTTTCGGCGCGGTTCAAGCGGGAGATCGACCAGCTGCGGATGTCGCTCGTCGACATGCACAAGTTCGTCCTCGAGGACTTCAGGCGGCGGGCGCGCGGCGAGTCGGCGGCCGACTCCCTCGCGACGGCCAGGGAGCGCGAGCGCGTCCTCAGAGCCATGAAGTCACTCGGCTATATAAACGAATAATTCTCTCCGGCCGGGTTCGAAACCTGTTAAACAAATGGTGCGAGGAGGTGGAATTGAACCACCGACACACGGATTTTCAGTC
>CBDVBX010000012.1:0-29594 GCA_965372335.1 uncultured bacterium
AGAGGGGGGAAAGAGAGAGAGCGTCGCGGTGTGGGTGCCGCGACGCTCTCGGGTTGGGGTCCCGATGGTCAACCGAAACCGACTTCGCCGGCTTCGCCGGCTTACTCTATGTACCCCTTCAGGTACTTCGCCCGCGTGGAGTGGCGCAGACGCTGAATCGCCTTTTCCTTGATTTGGCGGATTCGCTCGCGGGTGAGCTTCAACTCCTTGCCGATATCCTCCAGCGTGAGCGGGTCTTCGCCGTTCAACCCGAAGTACATCGACAGTATCAGCTTCTCGCGTTCCGTCAGCATATTGAGCGCCTTTTCCATGTCGTCCGTCAGGGCGTGTGTGTACGTTCCCTCGTCGGTAGACACCTGGTCCTCGTCCGTCAGATAGTCCACCAGCGCGTTGTCGTCCTTGTCGTTCGAGTACGGGTCGTCCAACGAAACGTGTGTGTTGGCGATTTTCATCGTGTCTTCGACTTCTGTTACAGACAGGTTGAGCTTGCTCGCGATTTCCTGCGCCGTCGGTTTCCGGCCCAATTCCTGGTCCAGCTGACGCGACGTCTTACCAATCCGGTACAACGTTCCCGCCCGGTTCAACGGCAGCCGTACGATTCGCGAATGTTCCGCCAGCGCCTGCAGCATCGCCTGACGGATCCACCACACCGCGTATGAGATGAACTTGTATCCGCGCTTCTCGTCAAAGCGATGGGCCGCCTTGATAAGCCCAAGATTACCCTCGTTGATCAGATCTTCCAGCGAGAGCCCCTGGTTTGCGTACTGCTTGGCGACCGATACCACGAACCGCAGGTTCGCCTTGACCAAATGGTCCAGCGCCGCCTGGTTGCCTTTCCGTATCCGGCGCGCAAGCTGTTGCTCTCCCTCGCGCGTCAGCAGGGGGGTTTTGTTGATTTCATGGAGATAAACGTCCAAGCTGCGATTGTTGCTCGACGTTTGACTCTTTGCTGCTCTCACCTCAGACCTACTTTCGTTTCCTTCGTTCTCGAACATCTGGATCGTCCTCTCCTGGCCGCGCCGCCGGTTCGGTGTCCAGCCGAACCAAGCGCTACCGCTTATCCGGTTTAACCGGAATATAAGTGGTGCTTCTGCCTCGCTTCACCAGGAAAGCGATGGGGGCTTCCCTATCCTTGAGTTTGTCCGCAACTTCGAGGTACCCATTCAGATCGTCGACTGCGATCGAGTACACTTCTGTGATGATATCGCCTTCGCGTATGCCGGCCTCATCGGCAGGACTACCCTCCTCAACTCCCATTACCACCACACCTTTCTGACCGCGTGGAGTATTGAACTGTTGTCTCATCTGGCGCGAATCAGCTTCGTCCACTTGGAGTCCGAGCCACGAGCCACCGCCTGCAGGCGGGGCTACCGCCACCACCGCGTCCTCAGGGCGCTCGGCGATGGTGATTTTCATGTTTTTCTTCTTCCCGTCCCTCCACACTACGATCGGCACCGTTTCGCCGATCGGAGTCTTTGCGACCATTAGACGGAATTTGGAGGCATCTCTTACAGCCTCCCCGTTGTACTCGACGATGACGTCTTTTTTGTGGATTCCGGCCAATTCGGCCGGATAGCCCTCCAGCACGTTGTTGACCAGAATCCCTTGCTTAACCCCCAGCCCAAGACCTTCCGCCAGGTCTTTGTTCAGCTCGTCGAGCGTGATACCGATGAAGCCGTATTGTACGCGGCCCCCGGCTATGAGTTGCCCCATGATATCCTTGGCCATATTTATCGGTATCGCGAAGCCGATCCCCTGGCCCGTGGGATTGATCGCCGTATTGATACCGATCGCCTCCCCCTTCAGATTGACCAGCGGCCCGCCGCTGTTCCCGAAATTGATCGACGCGTCCGTCTGAATGTAGTTCTGATAACCGCCGGGGTCGCTTCCCATGATATTCAGGTCGCTGCGCCCCTTGGCACTGATGATTCCCGCCGTGACGGTGCCCTGTAACTGTCCAAACGGGGTGCCAATAGCCATCACCCAATCTCCCACGCGGCATTTGTCAGAGTCGCCCAGCGGGACTATCGGCAATCCACTCTTCGGCGGTTCGATCTGTATGATCGCGATGTCCGAGCGCGCGTCGGTACCCACGATTTCGGCCAGGAATTCGACCTCGCCATTGTCCGTCGCCATGATGACGAAGATTTCATCGGCGTCGCGAACCACGTGGTGGTTGGTCAGAATCCTTCCTTCGTCATCGAATATGAATCCCGACCCGCCCCCTGGGATTCGACGATCGCGGTGGTTCTCGTCGTCAGGCAAAAAATCCCTGAAGAACTCCGGTATTTGAAACCGGCCCCTGTCCTGGGAGCGCGACCACGTCCGCTCTGTTCTGATGAACACCACACCCGGCCCCACGTTGGCTGCGACGTCGGCAAATACCGAGCCGCCGTCAGCCCGAATCGGCGTGCCCGAATTCGCCTGGTCCGAGCTCTTCGTCTGCGCCGTCGAATCGACCGAAAATATCTGTCCGGCGACAAAGCCGCCGCCGGCGAGCGCAGCAACGGCCACCCCAAAAACCAACATCCGTCGAGATTTACGATTCAATTTCATCTGTCGTATATTTCCTTTTTCTTTACCAGCAGACTCGCCGGGGTTGTCATCTCGACCGGCCAGTCCGGTCACACGCGAGCACCACTGCCATTTATAGTCAGCAGGTGGTTCGGATGTTCCCGGAAAACCTCACGCTTTAGTCGTCAGTGCTTCCGTTGGTGGGGGGAGGGGATGTTTCGGCTGGTTTTGGAGCTTTACCGTTCACTAATTGCTACACTTACCAGTGTAGCCGCCACCTGCCTTATTGTCAACCTACCGTGCCTGGCTTTACGACCGGCGGCGTGGCCTCACTTTCCCTTGCCACTACGCTATTTACCAGAGTCATGGTACCACAGCCGTTCGACCCGTGTCAACCTTTTTGTCGATTGCGCGGTCCCTTCCGCCCCCCGTAATCGCCAAATATTCTACGTAACGAGAGCGGAAGAGTTCCGGTATAGTCGTGGCCGACCGGTATTTTCTTCGAATTCGGTTGCTTTTTCGCATACTATCCGTTAGTAGATACCGGTCGATCTATCCTTGTATACAAGATGAGTGCCAATACGCGCTGTTTTTTGGGACTTTTTAGGCTTACTTAACCCGGTTGACCAATCGACCCATCGCCCCCTCTTCGAGCGGTGTTCGAGATGCCATGACCGACTTCATCGAAATCCAGGACAGCGAGACCCGGTTCGTCGCGGACGCCCACTTTCGCAGCCGCAAAATCTCCGGCGAGGCGGAACGACGAAACCGCTTCATCCGCTTTCTCGACTCGCTCCCCGGGGACAGCACCCTGTTCCTGATGGGTGATATTTTCGATTTCTACTTCGAGTACAAATCGGTCGTGTCCAAACGCTTCGCCGACTTGTTCAACGCGTTTTTTGACTGCCGGAAAAGGGGAATCACTCTCCATTACTTGGGCGGCAACCACGACTATTGGGTCGGCGACTTCGTTACCGACGACCTCGGCATGCACGTACACCAGAAAGAAATCCTGGTGTCTTGCCAGGGACGCAAAATTGTCTGTGCGCACGGCGACCTGGTAATGCCCCGCGATACCAGCTACAAGATCTTGAAAACGATTATCCGCAACCGCGTCGTCATCGGAGCCGCCAAGTGGATCCACCCTGACATCATGGATGCCATCGCCCTGGGCGTTTCCGCCGGTAGTCGTCGAATCAGCAAGGCGTCGCAACAAAAACGGGCGGCACAAATGGCTGACTTGGCCCACCGCAAATTTTTCTCACGTGGGAATGACGTCTTCATCATGGGCCACGTTCACTTCCCGCTACTCGACACTCGCGACGGCCACGAGTTTTTGCTTCTCGGCGACTGGATTCAAAATTTCACTTATGGCAAGCTTTTCGAAGGTCGACTATCGCTAGAGCAGTTTACAGACGAAACGTAAGACTGAGTCGATGACTATCGCCCAAGTCATTCTTGGTGAGCAAGAACGCGTAGTCCACTTCCAAGGTCTTCCAATTGACCCCAAGTCCGAACGTCCCGCCTTGCGAATCGTAACCGGCCTTGTAACCGGCGCGCAGCGCGAGCAATCGGCGGTACATGTATTCCGCTCCCATGTGCTGTTTGGGGGTCCCGTCGTTTGGAAACACCCCGTCGAGTGTGAACATCAGACGTCCTCGCAGCGTTGGAGATTCGCGTTCGTAGCTGCCGCCGATCTTGACGTATCTGGGTAATGCGAACTCTTGGTCGATGAACTTCATCGGCGCCCCGAGGTTGCCGACCACGGCGGCGAGTTTGACGCCGCTGATTCGTGCCACATGGTAGATGCCGGCGTCGAACGCCACACCCGAGGCGCTGCGATTATCGATCCGTTCGTAGACCGGCTTGACGCTCGCGCCCAATGAGACATTCGGTGTAATGTAACGCGCAAATCCGACCGCGAAAGAGATGTCGTAGACGGAAAACTCGCCCAGTGGCATCGATGACGGGACGTTTTCGCGACGCTCCAACTTGTCCATGTACATACCGGTGAACGAAAGTCCGATCGTTCCGTAGTCCGTCTCGTGTGTTAAAGCGACCTGTTCCAGCCGAACCGACTGAAAGTACTCGATGTGCATCAACATCAAGTTGGTGCCCAGTACGGGCGCCATGGCGGCCGGATTCCAGTACACAGAAGACGCGTCTTCGGCCACTGCGCAATACCCCTCACCCATTCCCGCAGCCCGCGCGCCCATGCCGATACGGAGAAACAGCGCCCCGGCGTCTCCTGGGTCGCTCGCCCACGCCCGCTCTGTCGGTGCGATTAGGAATATCGCGGCCAGAGCAACGGCCAGCGCGCTTAGAAAACATCGATGGGACCGATGAGAATGATCAATTATTAATGCACGAATCGAGGGCATGTCAGACTCCTCTCACCGCTGGATCGCGAACGGCTTAATGAGCTTCTCCGTTCCACCCGAGCTAGTGATTTGCATTCGCAGAAAATAGACGCCGCTCTTGAGCCGGCTGACGTCGATCGTTTCGTCGAACGGTGTGTCGATCAAGTTACTCGGATTTGCCGCGTATTCCTGTTTGAAAGCGCGCTCTCCTTCGAGGTTGTAAATCTCCACCACAACCTCGGCGCTGGTGTTCAGCGTGATTCGCGCGTGCAACTCGCCCCCAGGGACCGGGTTTGGATAAACCATGAAGGTTCCCGTCAAAACGTCCGTCGAACTGGTACCCAGCGGCACGCTCTCGGTGACCTCTCCCTGCCTCAGCGCGCCGGCTTGGTACGCCGGCCAGAACATACGATCGTCAGCGTCGGACCCCGGAAGGCTCTGAATCGACATCGTCAGCGACGGCGTGGTAAATGTCGTGTCGACCACGGTGTCGTAGAATCGTATCGTTTCGTCGAATCCCACCATGACCAGATCCATAGTGCCGGGTGACCCGTCGAGCGCAGCAACTGTCGCTGTCGCCTTCGAGCCGGACGGTCCGACTCGGGGGAATCCAGATGCCGGGGCCGCGTTCCACGTGAACCCGTACACAGACCCGTCCTGGAGCGGAAAAATCGCTTCGATTTCGTCGTCGCCGACGAAGTCACCGATGATGGGACTCTCCAGCGCGCGCTCGACGCGGTTGGGCGGCAATTCATCGAATGACAGCGGGACGATGCGTCGCGGCCAGTTCGTCACAACCGCGCCGTTGGACTTGAGTAGATACATGTATTCATCGTCCCAGACAGCGATCTCCAGTGTACCGTCGAGGTCAACGTCTCCGAGGGCGGGACCCGACGGGTTCGGCGATCGCAGAGCGGTGACGTGGGGCGAGTTCACGCCGGTGCCGTCGTCAAAAATCAAAACCCGACCGTCGGGCGTGGTAACGACGACTTCGTCCTGCTTGTCGGCGTCGATGTCGCCCGCGGCAGGCGGCGAGGGTATTTGGCTTACCGGTGTCGCTCCGGGCGAAAGCGACCACGACGCCGTCCAGCCCTGCGCGGCGGGTTGAGTGCTCTGTGGCGGTTGTCCACTCCACATCACTGGTGTGTACGAGCTGTTCGCGGTCGCGCTGAGCGTGTCGACCCAGGCGAGTACGACGCCCGTTTGGCCGTCTGATTCACCGATACCGGTACGCGCGAGCGCGAGTGGCGCGGCCAGCTGGCCCCGGACGGAGAGCGGCCACAGCGGGCCGAACGTCTGATCGGTGCCCGCCGGCCAGATCCTTGATCCATCGGGCGCAACGAACGCGACGTGGAGCGAATCCGATTCGCTTTCGACGATGGCGATGTCGTATTCGCCGTCCTTGTCGAAATCCAGAAGCAACGGCGGTGCGGCCATCGGCTTTCCCGTATAAATGAGACCGCCGGTGACCTGCCCTCCCGGACCGACACTCCAAGCAAAAAGGCGGCCATCTTCAGCCGAGGCCACGATCTCTGCTTCGGGGTCGGCATCGCGGTTACCCAGCGCTGGCGGGCCCGTCCAGAATGCACCCAAAATCTCGATGTATGGATCGATCGTGGCCGGGTTCGCGTCGGCGTCGTTGTACTCCGTCCCGTCGGCGTTGAATATGAAAACCAGGCCGGTGTCGGCTAAAACAACGATTTCCAACCTACCGTCGTCGTCGAGGTCGGCTACCGACGGGGGTTGCGCCGCGCCCTGGGCCGTCCAGCGTGTGCGCGTTTCCTCGTATCCGATCGAGCGCGACAACTCGAATGTCATATCCGAGCCGATGACCGAGACGTTCTCGATCAAGATGCCGGAGGCAATTCCGATGTTCGAGTTTGTGTTCGGCTTGGTCGACGGACCGAACGATGTAGCATTCCCGTCTCCGGCACGGAACGAATCAAAGTGACTACCAAAGATGAAACCGCTGAATCCTCCGCCGTCGAGGTCTTGAACACCATCGGCTTCTTCTAGATCGACGCCTTTGCGTTCGACGAAGTCGTTGGGAAGATTCCCGGCCGATATGGTCTGGCGAATCACGTTTTCGTCTATATGCCAGACATAAATCCCCGAACCGGTGTACTGCAACTCCAGAAAAAAACCGTAGCGATCGTCATAGCGAAACGTGGTTGGGTTGGTCAGAAAGTTCAGATAATAGTCGAACTCGGCTCCCTCGAAAGAATCGCCGTTCTCCGGTACAAAATTACTGTCCACGTCTCCGAACGTGAACAGACTGTCAAAGTTGGTATCGTGGACGCGGTTTACCACCAGGTAGTATTCGTTTTCGGTAATGGGGATCTTTACGCACACCGTGTCAGGGTCGGTACCGGAATTGATGTCGGCCACTCGCACGTTTTGCGTTTTTGTTTTGGCATCGATGGCAGGTGGATCGATCCAGCCAGCAATCAGCCGGTTGAACGCGCACGGAAAACTGGGAACAAAACCATCCAACCCTGTCGGCCCGATCCACAGTCCGTACGCCATCACACAGAAGTTACCAACACCTTGCGAGTCGGTGAAGCCTGGAGGCGTGGAGTCGAACATTGGCAGCAGACCCAACCGACTCCCCGTCTCGAACGCCCAGATGCCGAGTGTGCCGATCGTCTGGAAGTCCTGTGACCCGTCTTCCGGTACGATGCTGAAGTTGTTTACGTAGTACGGCTCGCCGTTGAGAGAGTCGCCCGTCACCAACCCAGACACGGTGCTGTCGGCTGCCGCCTGGATGTCGCCGAGGTCGTAAAAACTCGACCATATCTGTTCGGGCGAGTCGCCGGCGATGTCGGTTTCCTGGCCCGCGCCGGCGTGTATGATAAAGACGTTGTGATAACGGCTAAAGTCGACGTCGGCATCGGCCGAATCGATGAGTGTCTGCGCCAATTCGACCACCCGGATATCTTCGTAGCGGTCGTTGCCGTAGTATCCCATCCCCTCGGGCAGGGTGTAGAGTCGGCCTTCGAGCGTCCAAACGATTTCGGTGCGTTGGCGCGAGGCGCCGCGATAATACTGGTTCAGGTGCTCGAGCTGGTTGGCAAACCACGTGGAATCCCGCACGGCATCACGTTCGCTGCCGGGCTGCCCGCCCATGACACTGTCGGCAAACTGCACCTGTAACGCGATCAGACGCAGCGTATCCGTCGCCGCGGTCGCGCCGGCGAGGAATTCCTCGATTCGTTGTCTCTGGAATACGTTGAGCGACGCCTCTGACGGGGCCGTGCCGATCAGCCGGCCAGGCCGCGCGCCCCCCCTAGAGTCGGCTTGCAGTTGTTCTTGAGATGTGTTTTGGGTCGTCCGAAGATGTGGCACCTTGCCTTTGGCCTGTACGGCGCTGGCTGCCGCGACGCACACCAGTAGGATCGCTAGCAGGGGTGCGGCGGTGACTACAAGACGATTTCGCAATACTGAATCTTTCCGGGGTCGATCTCGGGGTGGACAAACCGCTGGATTCGTCTGTTTAGATCTAGATTAACCTGTTTAGGTAATGTATAATTAGTCGACTTTCGGGTCAACAACAAAGGGGGGTTGGAGCATTCGTAAACCGTCGCCCCTGATCGACGTCTACTCAGTCCAACTCCCCCCTTTTCGCTTTCGGCCTGTCGAAAAAACTTGTAATAAAGGGGGGTTGGAACATTCGTAAATCGCCGCCCCTGATCGACGTCTACTCGGTCCAACTCCCCCTTTTCGCCTTCGGCTGTCGAAAAAAATTGTGATAAAGGGGAGCTGGAGCATTCGTAAACCGCCGCCCCTGATCGACGCTTACTTCGCTCAACTCCCCCTTACCTGGTCGGCTTTTCAAACCAGCCTACTCGATTACGCTACCAGCCAACCAAACTTCTCGCGACGGGGTCGTCGCTTACGATATCAAACTTGCTCTCCTACTCACCTGACCTTTTTGGACTCTTGACCTTCTTGGCGTCGCGGCTCGTCTTGGACGTCCGGACTCGGCTAGTGTTTTTGCTTTCGCCTTTGACGCTGCCGATCTTCGACGTCGATTTTGCTACCACGTGAGTACTCTTGACAGACTGTTTTGCGCGCGCCGCCCGCGTCACGGGCGACTGTTTTGTCGACGCATTCTTGACGATCGGATTTGCCCGTTGTTCGGTTCGTTTGGCGCTAATTATCTTCGCGTTTCTTCGCGTCGACTTTTTGATCGTCGCCTCAACACCGGCCTTCTTGTAGCGCTCTACAACCGCCTTGTATTTGTACGCGCTTTTCGTCCTCTTGATTCCCGCGGGCTTCAGCTCGGTTCCGTCCCAGTAGTGGGTGTCCCCGCGATGACCTTGGGCTGGACGCAGCGCCAGGTAGGGATCGTGCACGTGATGACGGTATCGGTCGTACACCCGCGAACAGTGCCGGCAACCGTCGCCGACGCGCACGTAAACAGTGCCGTCGTGGTAGCCGTGGCACAGATACGTCGGGTAACGAACCCACTCACGCACATAAAACCGGGCGAATCCCACACCCACGTAGTTCCACTGGAAAGCACCGGGCATCAGCGAAACGTATAGCTGTCGGCACGCCAGGTACGGATCGCCGTGAACTCTATACCCGAACTGGCCGACGAAGATCGCCTCGCCGTACGGCGAATAATCGAATGGGTACGGGCTGGCGATGGCAAACACGTGCGCGATACCGCGGCCGCCGAGCGCGCGCAATCCAAAATCGCGGCCGCTAAAGCGGTACGTCGCACCACCCCTGATCCACGCGCTCTCGTACGGCGAGAACGGATGAATCACGTGAACAAATCCGAACGTGTCGATCACGAACACCGTCGCATAGCAGCTTCGCGCTGCCTGGACCGAGATCACCACGTCGTCGAAAGACGGGTAGATGCCACGATCGTTTTCGATCCACACGCTGATGTCGCTCACCCCGGTCACCACGACCGGCGGGTGGGCTTGCGTCGCCGTCGCGAACGTGCCAATTATTGCCGCGATCGTCGCAAGCGCTATCAGCGGGCGCGACCCTCCAAACTTCTGGTTGTGCTTAGCAGTACTCATCGCATCGCACCTCCTCCTACGGGTCCAGGCGTGAGTTCACGGTTGCCGTCGGGCGTCAAGGATGTTTGATACGCCCATAAGAGCGTCACCTGATCATCTCCTACGTCCTCGACGATGACCCTGGCGTAGTTTGGCTGACCTTTGGTCGTGATCCGAATCACGTAACTGTGTCCCACACGCGCCTCCACTCGACCCAGATTGGACCAACCCGTTTCGGGCGCCCAATCCACGTCGTTCAAACCGTAATCTTGGATATCTACTCCGGAAGCCGAAAAGATATAGTGGATGTTCCTTCGCGACTGGTCATCCGGAATCGTATCATTCAGCGTGCCGAAGTAGATATCCGTCTCGGTGTTGTCCCACGCCTGCGCGCGACTGGTCAAGCTGGACAAGTCGTAACCGCTCGAGGCGGGGTTCTGCCCCAAATAGTTTCTCAACACCACCGAACCCTCGGGACGAGGTGTGTCGAATACGAGCTCGTAGCTCAAAATCTCGCTTTCGATGCCTCTTTCGTTCACGGACGAAACGGCGTAGAACGACGTTACTCCGTTAGTGAGGCCCGTGATGTCGACACAACACGTCCAATAACCGTCTCCCAAATCCTCACAAACGTCCGCCCACTCTACGTAAGTTATTCTCTCGCTATAGTCCCCATCCCAACGACTGTCTCTGTATATTCCGTATGCGATAATGAAAGGCTCTGTTTTGTCGTTCCAACACAGGGTGACTTCACCGTCACCGGTTATACTGAATACCCCGTCCGGCGGATACGGGGGGGCGTTTGTACCCGCCGGATCGGGACATTCGCTGCAATCGTTACTGCAGCCAGCAACAAATGGGAGAATGGCAAAAGCCATAACGAACAAGGTACCCGACACCTTTTCGAAACGACCAATTGGGTTTCTGCTTATGCGTTTGTCGTTAGCCATCTCGGCAGCGTATAGCGCAATCAACGTGCCACCCGGCAAATAAGTCCCTCCCCGCCGCCGAGCGTGTGTGACTAACTGGTTGTTTTTGAGTAGGTTATTTCGTGGAAAAGGTGCCGATTGAGGCGGCTGCGCGCCCGATTTGTGTCCCTTCTCGTACACCAGCTCCCAAAAACCGTGTCCTCCAAACGACAGCTTGTCCCCATTTCAGGACAGATATCAGACCGACGAACATCAACAGTCGCGACTTTTTACATATCCATATCTATTACCCTTGATGTATAAAATCTATTTTAGCTCATTACTGTAAGATTTCGGTGTAATTATCGACTGATAATTGACCCTCAGATGTCGTGCCTACGATGGGAGCACTGAGGATCGCGATTTCTTTTCGGTTATTACCACAGCAAACAAGTCAACTCAATCCGGGCCGCGCCCGAAGTGCGCCGTGATCTTGGGAGGTGATCAAACCCGCCGCGGTATTGTCTAAATGGCTCATCCCCACTCTGTTACGCACCCCTAACTCTTTTCAGAAAGGGACCGACAAATGGTCAATAAATATAGCAGTTATGTCGCTGTGTTGATCTTACCTTTGGTTGTTGTACTTTTAGCCGGACTCACTGTCGATCTGGCCGCACAAGTTTTTGAGAATCCGATCACTCGTGGTAGAAACGCGGCTGCGCAGACGCTTTTGGATCCAGATTCTCACCCAAAATTCGTCAACCCGCTTCCCATTCCCGGACGGATCGACGCCAAAAACGGCGGCAAGTTCAACATGGAAATGAAGGAGATCGTCCAGTGGTTGGGACTGTACGCGCCCGACGGAACTCCTTTGAACACCACGGTGTGGGGGTACGGCCAGCCCGACGACGTGGTCGGTGGGTTTCCCCCGTCTTACCCGGCGGCCACCTTCGAGGCCTATCGCGATGTACCCATAGACGTAACCTGGAGGAACAAGCTGCCCAAGTACAACTTCCCCAACGGCCCCGGCGCGCACCTGCTGCCCGTCGACGCCACCCTGCACATGGCCCATCCGGTCAAAAACGGAATCCCGACTGTGGCGCACCTCCACGGCGGCCACACCGAGTCGGCGAGTGACGGTCTGCCGGAACAGTGGTTTACGCAAGGTTTCAAAGAGAGAGGCCCCCACTGGGTCAAGAAAAGGTTCCACTACGACAACGACCAGGAAGCAGCCACGCTGTGGTACCACGACCACGCGCTGGGGATTACGCGTCTCAACGTGTACGCCGGTCTCGCCGGCTTCTATCTGCTGCGCGACGACAACGAGACGATGCTCAACAACACCGGTGTGCTACCCGCCGGGCCCTACGAAGTAGAGATCGTCGTCCAGGACCGAATGTTCTTCGACACCGGTGAGCTGTACTATCCGGCCAACGATCCCGAATTAGAGCCGGGTTTCGACCCCCTGCCGCCGGGCCCCACCATCATCGCCGAGTTCTTCGGTGATTTCATCCTGGTGAACGGCTCGGCGTGGCCCAAGTTCGAGGTAGAGCCGCGCAAATACCGCCTCCGTTTCCTCAACGGCTCGGACTCACGCTTCTATGTGCTCGAGTTCCGCGACGGCGAAATGAACGGTACGGCACAGGAGTTCCTGCAGATCGGTACCGACAACGGCCTCCTGGTCACACCGGTAGCGCTCACCCGCCTGCTAATTGCACCGGGCGAACGCGCCGACCTCGTGGTCGACTTCTCGTCCCAGACCGAGATCACGCTACGCAATTTCGGTCCGGACGATCCGTTCAAGGGTTTTAACCCCGACGGCTCGATTAGCGACGGCGAAGGCGGTGTCGCCGATCCAGCCGATCCGGCCACAACGGGCAAGATCATGAAATTCGTCGCCAACCAGCCGCTATCGGGCGTCCCCGAAGCGACCGTCGGTTTGGGCACGATTCTCCGCCCTGACATCCTTCCTCTGCAGCAGGACGGTGCGACACGCTCGTTGGTGCTCTTCGAAGGTCTCGACAACTACGGTCGTCTGCAGCCCCTGCTGGGCACGCTCGCCGACGGCTCGGTCGCCTGGTTCGAACCGATCACCGAGAATCCGATGGTGGACGACGTCGAAATGTGGGAGGTATACAACGCAACCGAAGACGCGCATCCGATCCACCTGCATCTGGTCTCATTCCAGATTATCAACCGTGAATCGTTCGAGGGATTCGTAGAAGAACGGCCACAGATTCAGCACGACGGCTCGTTCGGCGTCGGCGGCAAGCTGACCGTGACGGCGCTGGGCAGCGACGCCCGCGATCCGGAACCCAACGAGCAAGGTTGGAAAGACACGGCTGTGATGCTCCCCGGCGAGGTAACACGCGTGATCGCGCGTTTCGATCGCCGGGGCCGTTACGTGTGGCACTGCCACATCCTGTCTCACGAGGACCACGAGATGATGCGTCCGTTCCACGTGGGCCCGATGCCGATCGCCAAGGGTGGACCCGTGATTCCCGAGGGGCTTGTCACCTCGAACGTCACCGGGAAAACTCCCAACGCGTTCGTGCTCGAGCAAAACCACCCGAATCCGTTCAACCCGGTGACCCAAATCCGATTCGCGCTTCCTTCGGACGGCGTGGCGGAGTTGCGGGTGTACAACATCGCGGGTCAGGAGATCCGCACGCTGGCCAGCAGAACTTTTTCCGCCGGCGAACACAGCGTTTCCTGGGACGGCAAGGACAACCTGGGCAACCCGGTTTCCAGCGGCGTCTACTTCTATCAACTGCACTCGGCCAACTTCACGCAAATGAAGAAGATGGTCTTGCTGCGCTAATTACGCCGCACGGGCGACTGGCGCCCCTCGGCGCCCTCGCCCCAATCACAAAGGGCCGCGCTGGCTTTTTGCCGGCGCGGCCTTTTTTATGGTAAAAAAAAGCTGACGTTCCGTTCATCCTGTGTCAAGTTCGAGACCCCACCTCTCGAAATCAACTTTCTCCGCAAAGCCAGCAGCTAAGCTAAGGATGAACTCGGAACGTCAGCTTTTTATCGAAACCTTTCGGTTGACTCTTTGTGGAGAAAAGCCCCTATTCTCTTCTCCGCTTCAAAACCAGGTTTCGGATTCTTGGGGAACTGTCATCCCCCAAGAATCCTCTCCCCCACCAGATGGAAGTTCACAAATACGCACGGGATGACTTCCGGTTACCTCATAACGCAATCGGTGTGCCACGCGGCAATCTGAGGCACGGATTCTGTGCAGTTTTAATTCATTGCAATCACAACAGTTACAAAAGTGGACCCCTGCCTCCCACATCGCACCTGTATACGGGAATCCGCGGGTATTAAAATCGTTTGTATCCCCGACACAGGCCGAAGGTATAAACGCTGACACCACAAGACATTATGAGGAACGAAAGATATTTATAAAAAGATTTTATAAATGGCTACTGAAAGTTGTAGCGCTTGATCTTGGAAAGAAGATTGGGATAAGAAATCCCGAGGTAGATCGCCGTCTGGGATTTGTTCCCTTCGTGACGCTTGAGCGCATCGAGGATTTCTCTCTGTTCGATCTGTTCGATCCGTTCTTTGAGCGTGAGCCGCTTCGACTCGCTCTCCTTTTCTTGCCGCTTCGTCGTCTTGACCGCGTCGACGACCTCCGGCGCGAGATGTTCGATCGATAACCTGTCACCATCGTCGGCCAGGATGATGGCACGCTTGACGATTTTCTCCAATTCGCGAACATTGCCCGGCCACCGATATGCTTTGAGCTTCTCGAGAAAATCGTCCGTCACGCCGTCAATGTCCTTGCCCATATCGCGCGAGGTTTTGTCGACGTAGTGGTACATCAACAACGTGATATCTTCCGGGCGGTCGCGCAGTGGCGGCACCGTGAGCGGAAAATCGTTGATCCGGTAAAAGAAATCCTCCAGAAACCGTCCTTCGTCGCACAGCTGGAGCAGATTGGCCTTGGAGGCGCAAACGACGCGAACATCAACCGGTATCATCTGGTTCGAGCCGACCTTGCGCACTTCTGACGAGTCGAGAAACTGCAACAGTTTACCCTGCATCGCCAATGACGTTTTCCCAATCTCGTCGAGGAATATCGTGCCGCCATCCGCCTCGAGCAACAAACCCTCTTTTTCGGCAAACGCGCCGGTGAACGCACCGCGTACGTGACCGAAGAGTTCTGATTCCAACAGCTGCTCGGGCAAAGCGGCGCAGTTGACGTGAACGAACTTGCGATCGCGACGGTCGCTGAGAAGGTGGATCGCGTAGGCGATCAAGCCTTTGCCCGTTCCGGTCTCGCCTTGGAGCAAGACGGTGGCGTCGGAATGCGCCACCCGCTCGGAGAGGTTCAACAGTTTGACCATCTCCCGGTTGTCGGTGACGATCCTCTCGAATCCCTTCGACGTATCCCTGACCAGGCTTTGGTCCTTGCGCTCGGAACGAACGATCTCGTGGACGGACAGAGAAATCAGATTTGAATATGCGCCCACAAAATGGAGCGCCTCTTGACCCATCTGGGTTCTGGCCGCGTCCTTTGACTGGTGGACGCACAGAATGCCCAGTTTCTCGTCTTCAAAACCCAGACCTTGCAGCAGAAGCGATCCGTTCAGATCGTTTGCCTTTTTGAGCAGCGAAACCGCCTCGGGCTTGTTCTCGACGTCGGTTACGAGAAAACCTCCGTTTACCGTCCTCTCGGGACGAGCCGTATCCTTGTACCACGAGAGGATCGCTTGAGCTTCGCTGCGCTTCAGGCCTTCCCGGGTGACGACTTGGTAGCTGTTACCCTTTCGGCTGGGGATCGCCACAAAACCAGACTGGGCATCCAACTTTTCCATAATGAGTTTGAGCGTAGATCCCAGCCCTTTTACCAGCTGCTCGCGTGAACGAGCACCGGACTGAATCTCACCCAAAACAGAGAACTGATCGAGGACCCGATGCGTTGCCCGTGACATCTGGGATTCGATCTTGCTACGCAACGCCAGTAGCGCTTTGCGAAACTTCGCTTCTCCCTCTTCGTCGACGATCCGGTCGGCCTCGTAGACGGCTAAAAGCGCGTCGTCGAGGTTGCCCAGACGTTGTTCTACCGAAGCCAGCAATATTTGCGAAACGATTTGCTCTTGGCCTTGGTCCAACTTTCCGAACTCGGTGATACTTTCTACGAGCGCATGCTTGGCTTTGAGCAACGCCGCTTCGTCTCCCTGGCGAACGTACAGTCTCGCAAGAATCTGCTGGGAACACGCCTTTTCGTACGGATTTTGGTATTCCTCGAACGAGCTCACGCTCACCCTGAGACGCTCGATTGCTTTGTCGCGATGACCCAGCCGGCCTTTGCACAAGCCCTGCGTCCGGTAGAAGTAACCCAATTCGTAGAACTCACCGCACGCCGAAGCGACTTCGAGGCCCTCTTCTATATGCACCAGCGCTTCTTGCGGCCGATTGATCAGGAACTCGACGTCGGCCAGTCGCCTCAGACTCTCCGCCGTCATGTCGCCCTGCGGCGCGATGGCCCTGGCTTCCTTGAGTGCCTTGCGCAAATTGGCCAGCGCATCCTGATAACGCCCGCGTGCAATCATCAATTCGCCCATATACTCGGCCGCCAGCGTCGCTTCGCGCGTGTACCCAAGCTCTTCGGCCATGGCCTGCGCCCTGACCAGAACTTTCTCCGCTTTGGCGTGCTCGCCGGCCGCGACTTGCGTTCTCCCGAGCATCAACAACGCTTTCGTCAACCGCAGCTGATCTCCGAATCGCTCAGACGTCTGAATGACGTTTGAAAACAGAGAGATCGCCTGCGGAAACTGTCTCGTCTTGGCATAAACGACGCCGAGGTTGGTTTGCACAGCGATCATCTGCTGTGTCAGCCCGACGGTTTTGGCGATCTCCAAAGACTTCGACAGCGATGCGAGCGCACGGTTCCAGCGGCACGCGTTTTTGTGAAGCACGCCGAGGTTGTTGTAAGCGTAAGATATGCCGACGCGGTTCTCCGCGCGGCGGTGGGATGACAGGGCGTCTTGGAAGAACTCTTCCGCTTCGCCGTACAGCCCCAGCCGCAAGTAGGAGTGTCCGATCAGAATTTGAATGCTGGCCACTTCGCCGTGTTCGTCAGATTTCTTCAGTTTGCGGTAAGCGCTGAACCCGGCTTTGAGCGCTTCGTCGTATTGCCCTTTGGAGAGCAACAGGAAGGCTTGCCGGTATTCGATTTTACCCACGATCTCTCTAGAGGGAAAATGTTCGGCGAGCTTGGCGGTCGAATCGAGATAGCGCTGCGCTTCTGCGTAGTCGCCTTTGTGCCGGTGACAATCGCTGATTTGGAGATAAATCCTGAACTTGTCCTGTTTGGTAGATTCCTCTGAGGATTCCAGAGCTTTGTGGAAGTACTCAAGTGCCGTGGAATAATTCTCGGACGAGACGTGCATGTTACCAATTTCCTCGGCGGGAGACACCACCGATTCAAAGGTATGCCCTTCTCGTTCAGAATTGTTCTCGAGCCAATCTCTATCGTCCCGTGCGTTGGACATCTAGTCGATCCTTGAGAAAATTCTATGACCACGGCGGGCGCGTACTCCGCGCCCCTACCGCTCTACCGGACCCAGATCATGAAATTCCACCACATCTTGAACATAATGAGGACGGGTCTCTGCCCGGGATCTCCCATGGGTGAGCCCACCGGACGCCCATTACGATAACCGGTAATGTCGTCCGCGTCCCCGTCGTCCGATCCGTCGTCGTCGTCGTCAGTATAAGCAATGGGCGGACCGTCGCCCGTGGGCGAAGGAATCACCGATGGACCGCTCTGGACCACGGGAATCGGTGATTTGGCGAAGGGATGGGTGGAAGGATAGAAAAGGAGTACGAGCAAAGCGGCCATAACGATATAAATCGTCCGCTTCATCCTTCTATCAACTCCTTCCAAAAGAAAACAATACGTACCTATTGGAGAACGTGGGGACTGACTTCAATTACTAAGATAAGGGTGATTTTATGTCCTGTCAAACGTTTATTCCCCTTCGGTTTCCTCCGATTCGGCGTCCTTCCCCGACTTGTAAGGTATTCCGTATTTCTCAAGCTTTTTATAAAGATTGCTCCGTTGCATGCCCAATTTCCGGGCTGTCTTGCTCACGTTATGGCCGTACAAGTGTAGTTTTCGCTCGAAAAACTCCTTTTCCACCACGTTTTTGAAGCCTCCGTATGACTCCTCGTCGAAGAACTGCTCTTCGACTTTTTTGCCGGGTCCGAGCGTCGGGAGGTCACCGACGTCGATCGTTGCTCGCGGCGCCAGGATGATCACCCGCTCCACTAAGTTTTTTAATTCCCTCACGTTACCCGGCCAGGAGTGCTCCTTGAGCGCGTCCATCGCCCGTTTTGACATTTTCTTGGGCGGTTGGCCGAGTTCCGTGGCGGTCTGCTGCAAGAAACAATCCACCAGGAGAGGCAGATCGCTGATACGGCTGCGCAGGGGCGGTACCGTAATCGGCACCACGTTGAGTCGATAGAACAGGTCTTCTCGAAACCTCGCCTCCTGGCTCGCCGTCAGCAGGTCCTTGTTGGACGCGGCAACCACCCGGACGTCCACCTTTGTCGTCTCGGTTCCGCCGACGCGTTCGAACACCGATTCCTGCAGCACCCGCAGTACTTTGGCCTGCGCGTTGAGGCTCATGTCGCCCACCTCATCCAGGAACAAGGTGCCGCCATCGGCCAATTCGAACTTGCCGATCCTCCGCGACACCGCGCCGGTAAACGAACCTTTCTCATGACCGAATAACTCGCTTTCTATCAGCTCTTCGGGGATGGCGGCACAGTTGACCTCTATGAATGCCCGACCCGAACGCGGACTCATCTCGTGCAGGGCGCGTGCGATCATTTCCTTACCAGTCCCGTTCTCGCCCATTATGAGGACGCGCGCGTTGGTCGACGCCACCTTGCTCACCGTCTCCATGATCTTGAGGATCTCGGGGTGCTCACCAATAATCTCGGTGTGCCGTCGAAACTCTTTTCTGAGCGAAATGTTCTCTTCGCGTAACTTTCTCCGTTCGAGTCCGTTTCGGATCACCAGCAGGATGCGGTCTGCGTCGATCGGCTTTTCGATGAAGTCGTATGCGCCGAGCCGCGTCGCTTCCACGGCCGTCTGAATGGTCCCGTGCCCCGAAATGATCACCACGGGTAACTCCGGTTGCTCTTCGTGAATGTGGGACAACACTTCCAGTCCGTCCATCCCCGGCATTTTGATGTCGAGCAGAACCAGATCGATGCCGTCCTCCCGGATTCGACCGAGCGCGCTGGGTCCGTCGTTGGCGAGCACGACCTTGTAAGACTCGAACTCGAGCAGTCGCTGAAGCGAATCGCGAATGCCTCGTTCGTCGTCGGCTATCAGTATCGTTCTGGGCACAGTGATAGTAACTTGCTTATTGACAATGTGGTCCGACAGTTATTCTTTCTTATGCATAACACATTTTTTACAATCGATACCAGAGCATTTTCGACGGGCGAACACATGGAAACACCGCAGCGTATCCATCTGCGAGATTTGAGTCTCGACCAGCTGCGCCACGCCATCCTGGAAACGGGAGAGCCGGAGTACCGCTACCGGCAACTCTGCCGCTGGCTGTACGGACGGCTGGCCGGGAGCCTGTCGGAGATGACGGACCTGCCCGTTAGTCTGCGGGAATCGCTCTCCGCGCGGTACCGTGTCGAAGCCGCGCGCGCGGTAATGGCGCAATTCTCGCGCATTGACGGAACGCGCAAGTACCTGTTCGAGCTGGACGACGGCGCCACAATCGAGGCGGTCGCGATGTCGTACGAGCGGCGTACCACGCTTTGCGTGTCGACACAGGTCGGCTGCCCGCTCGATTGCACTTTTTGTGAGACTGCCACCGGCCGTTTTCGCCGCAATCTCACCGCAGGCGAGATCCTCGACCAGGTCTGCGTACTCAAACTGGACTCCGGACTGGCGGACAAACCGGTCAACGTCGTCTTTATGGGCATGGGCGAACCCCTGTTGAACTTCGACTCGCTCGTACTCGCTATACGAACGCTCAACGATCCGATGGGTTTGAACCTCGGCGCCAAACGGATTACGGTATCGACCTCGGGGTTTCCCGATCGCATTCGCAAGCTGGCCGATGAAGGCGTGAAATGTTCGCTGGCGGTTTCGTTGAACGCATCCGACGACGCTTTGCGGCGCAAAATCATGCCCAAAGCGTCCCGGCACACCATAGAGGAACTTCTTGCCGCCGCCCGATACTTCGTCCGCCACAGGGGCCGCCGCGCCACGCTCGAGTACGTGATGATCAGCGGTGTGAATATGTCGGACGATGATGCCGTTCGACTGGCTCGACTCTCCCACGGCCTGCCGTTCAAGATCAACTTGATCCCGTACAACCCGGGACGAACGGGCCGCTTTCGCCGGGTGAGCGAAGAAGAGATTCAACGATTTGTCGAATTGTTGCTGCCGCAGGCTCCCGCCGTCACCATACGGCGAAGCCGCGGCGCGGACATCGACGCGGCTTGCGGTCAGCTGTGGACGAAGAGCTTGGAAAAAAAGAACAATCCCGCGGAAGGAGCGGCCTAGCTGGTTAGGGAGGATCTATCGCTTGCCCCTCCCGCGGGAATTCGGAGGTGCGTTAACAGGCACCATACCGCCGCTTCCATATCATTTAAGTAAAACCAGTTTTAACGTCGTTCGTGTCCGGCCCGCCTCGATCAAAGCGAAATAGTTGGCGCTCGCGACGGAGCTTCCCCGTTGATCGCGCCCATCCCAATGGACGAACAGGTTCTCGCCGGTGGGCACGTCAGAATAGATCTCTGTGACCAGCGCACCGCGGACGTCGTAGATCCTGACCGTGACGTTTTCTCGGGCGATCAAAATCTCGTTTGGAATACTGATCTTGATTTCCGTGTCCGGGTTGAACGGATTCGGATAGCTGGTGGCTCGGACTTTGGGCCCGGATGCAACCGGTGTTCCACCGAGGCCGGTAAAGAACTCCTTTAGACCGGCTACTACGAGTGGCGATGGCAGTTCCGGATTCTCAACCCTTCCCCCGAACGCCGCCTCGACCGATCCGAACAGCACGCGAAAATCTTCTGCAAAAATCTCCGCTGGGCGATAGGCATGCGCGCTGGTTGCCGAATACTTCCACGTATCGGTGATGCCGCGAATTTGACGGTACCGTCCCCACAGCGGTGAGTCGTCGGGTAGATACGAGTTGTGAAACACGTGCCCGATCTCGTGCGATACGATGTACGCGCAAACCACCGGGTGAATCTCCAACACATGCGGACTGAGGAACACGGCTCTGCCGCTGGTAGAGCTCACCAACAGGTTGCGTCGCGGATACGGCAAGATATAGATCTGCACGTCTATGTCGAGATTCGGGTGGGTTATTGACTCCAGTACCTCGATGATCTTGTCTTCGGAGAACGGATGAAACGAGCCGTCCCCCTTGTTGCTTATGGAGGGGTCGTCGAGGTCGGTGACCACGCAGAGGTATCGGCCATCGTCGAGCGGAATGGCTGGCCCGTCGCTGCGCCACACCAACCACGACGCGAGCAAATCGCTGGAGTACACCGTCACGTCCAGTCCGTTCGCCAGCCGGTGGTGCGTCGCTTCGGTCGGCGGATTCGCCGGCCGAGTCTTGGAGCTGCGGGTTTCCGCAACGACTGCGTCGGCCACCGGGACCCGCAGCTCGGGTATACTCTCCCGGTCCGGCGACGAGTAAGACGCCTGCGCCAACAGGACGACTAGCGTCAAGCCTCCCACGAATAGCATATTCCAGCGGTAACGCTTCATTGGGTGGCTGCCGTAAACATCCGATCCCTTCTGTGAGCGACGTGCGCCTGGATAGTCGTGGATTTAGATATACCGCAATTCTGCGGTTTTCCCAGAATTCGCCGCCACACCTATACACTGCAACCTATATTCCCCCTTCGGGTTACCTAGTTCTCTTCGCGTAGAAATTTAAGAAAAGGCTCTCAACTCAATGGCAGGTGTTGCGATAACACGCCAAGACACAGTAGGTTATCGAAATCGGCATCGGCCGAGGATTTGGCTGGTGAACGGAGATTCAGGCGCGGGCGCCAGGAAATCGGCAATGGCTACCACGATCGACGTGGGAGTATTGCCCCTGCCCGAAAGAGGGGCATATCGCCCCTTCTTTCCAATCTTTTAATTTTCAACTAGTTACGCGCAGATTGTTCGTGGGGCTGTTCACCCACCGGATCGGATCGACCGAGAAACGACGGTCCATCGTGAGGAACACCTCTTCGCTCCTTTGGCGAGTCCTCAACGTGCCTTGATTCTGGCGGGGAACGACCTTTTCGGTCAGAAGTTGATGCCGGTGCGAAAATAGAAGTGGGTGTGGCCGTCAGGGTTGAATCCCAATGAGATTTCAACTACGTCCTGGAAAGGGGAAAAAATGCGCAATCCCACACCGTATCCGTACTCCCACCGGTTGACGTCAAATGTCAAGTCGTTATCCCACACGATGCCAGCGTCCACGAAAAGCACCGTCGAGACGGTGACGTCGACCACTTTGGCATACGGAACGCTGAATACCCACGTGGAGAACGGGGTGATCCGGGTTTCGAACGACTGGAGCCAGCGGTGGTTTCCCGCGAAACGGCCGGCGGCGTGCCCGCGCAACGTGCCCGCGCCCCCCATTCCGAAGCGGATGTACTCGGGGAAATCGCCGAATTGATAGGCGAGATTCGACCGGCCCGCCAGGACGATATAGCTCCCCAACGATCGGAACAACCGAAGGTCGTTTCTCAGCCGGTAGTAGGTGCTGCCGGGACCATTGACCACGCGACTGGCGCCGACATCGACCCAGAAAAACTCACCCCGGCTGGGCCGCAGCGGGCTGTTGCGCCTGTCGATGGCGTAGCCGAGCGACGGGCTTACCAAGACCTCGTCCTCGAACGGCTCGTCCTTCTTGCCCAGTCGATTGTCCGCGAACGAGAGGGTGCCGATGACCTGCGAGAACGATATCCTACTTTCGGTGAGAGGGAGCGACAACGCCGTTGTCACGCGGGTCTGCTCGACGATCGCTAAATTGTCGGGTACCGTGCCCCTCTGGAAAAACGATGCCCCCACCGCAGCACCGATATGCCGCCAGCCGATCCATCGGGTTGACCAGCCAATGGACGCATTGTCGTCCCCAATCGAGTTGCGGGTATACCCCAATGTAAAGCTCTGTAACCGCCTGCGGAAGTTGCGGTCGTTGATCCGCAGCCCAAAGCGAAATTGCTCGTTGTTGAAATCGTAGTCCAGCACCGGATAGATCAGTTTGAGGAATACGAGCGGCCGCTCGGCGACGTCCAGGACGATCCCGCAGTGCCCTTCGCGAATTGGATACACTTCGAGCTTCACGATCGCCACGCTGCTGAGGTCGGTAAGATACCGGTGGTCGCGCGCGAGCTTGACGGCGTCGAGGCGGGTGCCAACGCGCGACTCCATTTCGCGCAGCAGAGCGAACGATTTCGTCTTGACGTTGCCCTTCACAGAAACGGAGTCGATGACCTGGCCGTACGCCCATTCGAACGCCTCGGGGTCGAAAGACGACGAGACGTCTCCGGCCATGTCCGACTCGGCGTTTACGGTGGGGGTGCCGATGAGGAGGGAGAGCAGAAGGGCGATAGCCACCCTCCGCACTGAAAACTTCATATCTATACGATACCGATTGAACCCGCGGAAGAAAAGTTAAAACGAAAGGAGAGTTTGTGGCTCTGCTATGCGTCGATTGGCTAGCGGGCCTTCGACCGACGCGCCGGTTTACCCGGCGTCTGCCGTTTGCGGCGCTGGCGGCGCCGGTTCGGGCACCGCAGCCAGCGACCGGGAGCCAAAACGGCTCAGGATGAGTGCGCCCAAGCCGGAGAGGTAAGCGAAGCCTTTGACGAACCAACCGAGGACGTGAAATGTCACCGCCAAGGGCGCGATGAAGGGTACAAACGTCATTCCCAGTCCCCACGCGACGATGCCGGGCAAGTTGATCACCACGGCCCCGATGAACACCAGGAGGAATTCGTTGTGAGACTGGATTTGAAGCCTTTTGGCGACCAATCGGCCGAGTGATAACGCGAACACCGTCCAGGAGAAAATCAAAACACCCGCACAGCTGATCCACAATAGTATTGCCAGCGGGATTCCTATGATGGTGATGAGTAGAATGAGCGAGACGATTATCAATCCGAAGATTGCGATGAATGTCGACAGCAGCCCAATGCCAAAACTCTTGAGAAAGTTGTCCGACAGGTGTTCGTTGCTCGCGATTATGCGGTCGCGCAGGAACAAGAGGACCAAAAATGCCAATATCAGTTGGACGAACAGCCAAACCGGAAACACGACCGCTTTGAACAGCCTGCCTTCTGGTCCGGCAAAAATGAACCTGGTCGGAATGAAGTTGTTGAAGGTGACTCGTTCGCCGCTGATAATCGCATCGTCGTCGTCGTCCAATACACCGCCGATGACGACTGCATCGCCCTTTATCACCGCTCCGGAACGCGCCCTGATGTTGCCGCCGATGACAACGACGTTGCCGCTCACGCGGCCTTCGATCATCGCGTTGCCTCCGAACACGATGAGGTCACCCCTGACCATCTCGTCTTTGGCCACGAAGACGCTCTCGCCAAACTTGACGATATCCAGCCCTTTTTCTTTGTATTTTTTGCGGCCGTCGTAGACCTCTACCCACTCGTCCTCATCCCCGGCTTCGTCATCCGTGGTCGAGATGGTCGCGTTGCCCTCGATGCTGATTCCGCTCTCATCTATGCTGATTCTGATGCGACTGCTGCTCGGCTTCTCTTCGGACGGTTTTTCGGCGCGAACGGTGTCTGGCTCCTCCGTTCGTGCCTCCGTTTGGGCCATCAGCGATGTCAGCGGGAGAATACAAAAAATGAGGATCACTGCGGCGCCGAAAAGAGGTCGACTAGAGGCAAAACGGCGCATTATTTGTACTCCTCTTTTTCAAGAAACGCGCGGCCAGCAATATCGCGGCCAGAACGACCCCAACACCCGCACCCACGAACCAAAAGCTTTCACTGGCGGTGTTCAATAGCGATAGGCACGCGCCGAAAACCGTCTGTACCGCCCTGACGTAACCACTCAACACGTCCCACAGACCGGTCAAAAACGCCGCGCCAGCGAGTGCATCTCTCGCGGACACCAAAAGGTCCGTCACCGCGACGGTCGTCCTGCCGACAACTCCGCCGGCCGCCATCAACGCCAGCTTCACTGGGAGATATACTGCCGCAACCACGGCGAGGGCGGCAAGAGGATATTTCGCCACTCCAGGCAGTCCGACAAAAGCCGCCACCCAACGGCGAATGGGCGTAACTTTCGGCTGGTGGATATGCCCTTCTGACTTGAGTTGCGAGATGATGGTGTTTTGAAAGCCGTGCGGCACCTCGAACGGTTCCATCTTGGCGAGGAATGTGAACACGTCCCGGTGGGAAACCAGTTCGCGCTCGCACGCCGCGCACTGGTCGATGTGGCGCAGGAACTCGCTACGGTCCAGCTGTACCAGCCTCCGCTCGAGATAATCCTGGATGATGCTTGTGGTGGTTCTGCAATTCACGCCTTATAGTCCCTTATTTTTTCTCGTTCTTTTCCGCGCGTTCGAATATGGAAACGTCGCCGCTCGCCGTCTCGATGATTACGCGCGACTTGCCGCTGCCGACGACGCCCTTGAGGGTGCGCCGCGTGATCTTTTCGAGTTCGATGTCGAGATCGCCCTTTATGGATCCCGTGCAGGTATTCACGCTTAGCAAGAACCCGTAGTCGGTCACCGTGACGAAGCGCAGGGCGATGTTGCCCGTCGCCGTGTTCAAGTAAAACTCTTTCTCGCCCACCGGCACGATCACCACATCCAGATCTCCGCTCGAACTGGTCGCGTTAACACCGCCCAGGACGTCGGTGATCTCGGCGTTGCCGGCGGCCGTGCTAAAGTTCACGTCGCCCAGGCAGCCTTTGATTTTAAAGTCACCGGTGACCAAGTTGATCATGGCATCGCCGCCCACCTCGTAGGCGTAGACGTTGCCGCTGGTGGCTTGGACGGCCACCAGGCCCTTCACGCGTCTGATCTCGGTGTCCCCGCTGGACGCTGCGATGCGAAGGTCTCCGCCCACGTCGCCCGCGCGGATATTGCCGCTGGTGAGCTCGATAACCGACCCACCGCCGATGTCACGCAGTAACACGTCACCGCTGGTGGCGCTGATTCTTGCTTCGCCGTCGATGTTGGTCACCTGCACGTCACCGCTGGTGGTGTAGGTTTCCACGCTGAACTCGTACGGCACCTCGACGGTAAGATCGATGTAGGCCTTGAGTTTTCCACCCTTGACCACCGACCAGATGCTGCTGTCTTTCTGTGACGCTTCCGGAAGCTTTGAAATGACGACGATCTTGTCGTCGGATACCTCGACCTCGAAGACCAGGGCGTCCATGATTCGCTGGGCTGACTCCGCGTCTTTCGCGCCGACCCATTTGTTGGCGACGATGTTGACCTGCTTCGAGCCCGGTTCGCCCACGACAATCGTTTTGCCGCGAGTGTTCTTTATGACAATGACGGTCTGGCCGGATACGTCGACTTTCTTGCGGTCCTCGCGCTCCAGCTTGTGGCCCGCTTGCGCGATGGTCGACGCGAGCAACAGCGCCACGGCCACCGCCACGATTTTGGATGTTGGGCTTGCGCCTGATGTCATGCTCGTTCCTCCAGATCTGGACGTGTCATTTATCGTCCAGCGTCTCGCCGACGCCCCAAAGGGCCCGCCGGCGTTATTAACCCGTCGGCTAGTGTACGAAAGGCACGTCGAAAAGTTTTCCCAAAGTCGTGCTCGAGAATAAAATATTCATCTTATTTTATTCCTCTTGCGCCAGCGGCGCCGTGTTGCCAAAGCCGACATATCGATATAACTCATTTAATAACAACATATTAAAAAAAATCCTTCCCCTTCAAGCTGGTTTTGAGCATCTCCCGGGCGCGGTGAATACGCGCTTTGACCGTCCCCAGGGGGATATCCAGCGAACCGGCAATCTCTTCGTAGGAGAGGTTCTCCTGGTGCCTCAGGATGAGCATGATCCGGTAGTGCGGGGGGAGGTTCTCGATCGCCTCGCCGAGGCGCTCCATCTTCTCATTCCGGATATACCGCTGCTCTGGGTCCAGGTCGGGCGACTCGTACTGGCGCTGGATGTCTCCCTGGTCGCCGCTGATCGGTTCGTCCATGGCAAACGTCTCGATCCGGCGCTTACGCAGGTGGTCGATACAGAGATTCGACGTGATCTTGAACAGCCAGCTGGAAAATGCGTAAGCGGGGTTGTAGCGCTCGAGCATCGAGAAGACCTTGATGAACGCCTCCTGCGCTAGATCGGCCGCTTCGTCCCGATTGCGAACCATGCGCAGACAGATACTATAGACTGCGCGCTCGTACTTGTCGAGCAGGCTCCGGAACGCCATCTCGTCGCCCGACCTGGCGCGGGTGATCAACTGAATGTCTTCTTCTCTCACGCCCTGTTTGTCTTTCAGGAAGTATACGGAGTATACGGCGACGGGGTGCCGCGCAGCACTCGATCGTGTGCGTCGGCGCGCGTCGATAATCGCGCGGCAGCGGGCGCACTCCTACCTCCTTCCGCCGGTGTTGGACAGCTGGTAGATGTTCGGCGGCGGGTGCGCCGTTGGGAATGACCTGTTAACCGCTTTTAGCTTGACACATTTCCCGGCGTGTTTCTACAGTTTGATTACATTATTGAGCGATTCGAACGACCGACTTTGGGCGCGCTGCCAAGGGGCGTTGCGCTCGAAATTCACGAAACAAACACCTATAGGGAGATACACATGACCACGATCGAATACATATTCGCCCGGGAAATCCTCGATTCGAGGGGCAATCCCACGATAGAGGTCGATGTCGGGCTGAGCGGAGGGATGCTGGGACGCGCGGCGGTGCCGTCGGGGGCGTCGACCGGCGTGCACGAGGCGCTGGAGCTGCGAGACGGTGAGAAGACCCGCTACTCGGGCAAAGGTGTGCGCAAGGCGGTGGAGAACGTCAACAATATCATCTCCCCCGAAATTATCGACCTGGACGCCATCGACCAGGTGTATATCGACTCGAGACTGCTGGAGTTGGACGGCACCGAGAACAAGGGCAACCTCGGAGCCAACGCCATCCTCGGGGTGTCGCTCGCGGTAGCCAAAGCGGCGGCCGAAGCGCTGGAGCTGCCTCTGTTTCAGTATATCGGCGGGGTTGGGGCGCGCACGCTCCCCGTCCCGATGATGAACGTCATCAACGGCGGACAACACGCCGACAACAACGTCGACTTTCAGGAGTTCATGTTATTACCCATCGGCGCGCCCAATTTCAGCGAAGCGTTGAGGATGGGGGCCGAGACGTTCCACGTGATGAAAAAGTTATTGCAGGAGAAGGGCTATGCCACCGGTGTGGGGGACGAGGGAGGATTTGCGCCCAACCTGGGCTCGAACGAGGAAGCGATACAATTGGTGCTCGAAGGGATCGAACGGGCCAACTACGAGCCGGGCAAGGACATCGCCATCGCCCTCGATCCGGCGGCGAACGAGTTTTTCGAAGACGGAAAGTATCACGTCAAGGGCGACGACAAGGTGCTCTCTTCCCAAGAAATGGTCGACTTCTGGGCCGGTTGGGTGGACAAGTACCCGATCGTCTCGCTGGAGGATGGGCTGGCGGAGGACGATTGGGAGGGCTGGGCACTGCTCACCCAGAAACTGCGCGACAAAGTCCAGCTGGTGGGCGACGATCTGTTCGTGACTAACGAGACGCGCCTGTTGCGCGGGATCGAATCCGGCGTGGCCAACTCGATCTTGATCAAGCTCAACCAAATTGGGACGTTGACCGAAACCCTGCAGACGATCGAGACGGCGAAGAAAGCCGGCTATACCAACGTGATTTCTCACCGCAGTGGTGAGACCGAAGACACAACCATCGCCCATCTCGCCGTGGCGACCAATGCCGGTCAGATCAAGACGGGAAGTTTGTGTCGAAGCGAGCGGGTGGCGAAGTTTAACGAGCTGTTGCGGATCGAAGAGGAGCTGGGCGAGATCGGAACGTTTCCGGGTAAGAGTCTGTTTCCGTTTCTGAGGTAAATTCGCGAGGACGAACCAGCGAGGAGTGAACACCGATGCGTTATTGGGGCACCGAAGACAACGTATCCAGATCGGGCAAAACGGCAAGGGGTGCGCGACGTCAGCTGACGGGCCGGAGTGAGCGGGATACGCGGACGAGTGGTCAGTCGTCGAAGCGCTCGGGCGGCGGATCGCGGCGGCGAAGTGACGGGCAGATAGAGAGTCGTCAGACCATTGCCGCTGGCGGTAGCGTCAAAAACTACCCGTTTTTGCGACAGTTCTACCGGAACCAGACGGCAATCAGCGATCGCCTGCGGCGGGTGTTGTTCTTTTTGATGATCGCCGGGCTCATTTATGTATTTTTCCTTGGCGACAGCGGCGCGATCAGGATCGTCCAGTTGCGGCTCGAACGCGCGCGCTTGGACAGTAATATCGCTGAGTTGAAGCATAACAGCGAGCAACTCGAAGCCACGATCGCGAGGCTGAAAACGGACGACTATTATATAGAGAAGGTCGGCCGCGAAAAGTTCGGGTACGCCCGCCCGAGTGATCGGGTGTACAGAATTATCCCCATAGACGAACGCGAGTACTACTAAAGATCGTGCGGTCGGCATATTGCCCTTGACTTCGGACGCGGCGCGAGTATCATACGGTCACAGCCCCCCACCTGGGGGGCTACAATATTGACGCGGGGTGGAGCAGTCTGGTAGCTCGTTGGGCTCA
>CBDVBX010000013.1:0-29522 GCA_965372335.1 uncultured bacterium
CCGACTCGCCGGATATTATAGCTCGTCGGACGCGGACGCAGCCCGACTCGGACTGATGAAGACGGCTCCCGGTTTTTTATCGGGGGTCGTCGTCATTTGGTGTTTTACAACCCGATCAGACCGCGAATATACTACGCAGAACATGGACCGAAGAACCCGGATCATCATTATGGTTATCGTCGTCGCTGCCGGACTGCTCCGACTGGGTTTCAGCACGCTGGTCGTGGGATGGCGATCCGACATTCGCGGCGACGCGGTTGATTACCACGCGATCGCCGGTAGTCTCGCATCGGGTGATGGATACCGGATCGACGACAAGCTCACCGGTCGCCGGCCGCCTGTTTTCCCTGTGGTGCTTAGCGCCGTCTACAAGGTATTCGGGACAAGTGTGAACGTGGGAAGGACGCTGCAAGTGTTACTCGGTGTGCTCGTCGTCTATCTGGTGTTCCTCGTGACCCGGCGATTTTTTGGCACGCGGGCGGCCCTCATCGCCGCGGGCATAGCGGCGTTGAATCCCTTCTTGATATTTATTAGCGGGTACTTGCTCACCGAAAACCTCTACATGATCCTGGTCCTGACCGCGCTCGCCGTATTCCCGGTGCCAGCGAGATTGAACGGACCTCTCCTCGGGATGATGATCGCCGTCGTCTTGCTGGCGGTTGCAACGCTCACGCGCCCGACTGGCCTACCGCTGGCGATCTCGGTGCTGGCCGCGGGCCTGTTATTCGGTGGCGGGCCGTGGTGGAGCCGAACCCGAAACGGCCTACTGGCCGTCGTGTTGTTTGCGCTGATCGTTTTACCGTGGGCCATTCGCAACCAGCGAATGGTCGGTGGATGGGTCGGTCTTACCACACACGGGGGGTATACCTTTTACCAAGGAAACAACCAGAAAGTCATCGATATCCCTCACTACCGAGGGGGTGTTGCACCACTGGACGGCCTGCCCCACGCCGCCGAGATTGCTGCCATGACCGAACTCGAACGCGAGCGATTCACGTGGGAGAAGGGAAAGGAATTTCTGCTGCAAAACCGCGGCAACATTCCGAAGATCGTGTGGTGGAAGTTTGTTCGTTTCTGGAGGGTCAAAAGCGACATGGGTTTGAGTGGGGTGAAGAGCGGCTGGTGGTGGAACAAAGACTCATTCCTGGGCAGGCTGGCCATCGATGTCGACGTCGGTTTCGTCTACGCGATCATCGTGTTTCCGCTTTTTGTTGCCGGGATAATCATTACCAGGAAACGGTGGCGGGAGTTGCTTTTTCTCTACGGCGTCGTTGTATCCCACACCGCCGTTGCGCTCGTGTTCTTCGGCTCGATAAGGGGTAGAATACCGGTAGAGCCGATCATCGCCATCTTCGCCGCTGTTACGGTCGATCGACTATGTCGGCTCCGGCGTCCGTTTTTGTGGCGCCGCGCGCGTCGCTAGGCAGCGCGTAACGAGCGCTGAGCGCCAGCCCGACTACGAACATGTAGGCGATGAACACCTCTTCGTCGTCCAAGTTGTTTTCTGTCAAAGCCCCGAAGAGCACGGCAACCGTGGCCCCGATTGCTCCCACGGCGTAATGCCACTGGAGTGTGCCTCGTCGCGAACTCGCTTTGACCGAAAAAAGAGACCGGAACATCACCACCCAGAAAAACGCAAATGGGAGGAAGCCGAATACCCCCCGCGTGGCGAGTACCTGTAGATAGATGTTGTGCGCGTCCGTCGTAGTTAGTGGTTTTCTTTCGCCAACCCTCTTTTCTGCTTCTATCGTAAAATCTCCCATGCCGACTCCCAGCACGGGATACTTCTTAATCAAATCCCACGCGATATCCCACAGCACCAATCGTGTTTGAACGTTGACGTCGTTTTGCTTGGTTACCATTGTCGGCGATATGATGCGTCTCGAATCTTTCGGCGCCATGAAAGCAAACACCAAAACGGCGACTATCACGACGACGCTCGCCACGACGACGGTTTTGCTTCGCACCAAGACGCAAACGGTCACCAGACCCGCGAACAGCGCGACCCATGCGCCTCGTGTTACGGTCAGCAAGATGGCCGCAAATTGAATCGCCAGACCAGTCCACAAAACGATTGCGCTGCGCAGTGATATGCCTCGACGCAGCGCAACTGAAAGACCGAGCACGATCACCAGGTAGAGGATGCCGGCGAACGTCATCGTGAACAGCGTACTGGCTACCCTTTGCATACCGCGAATGTGGATGAACCACATGTCGAACCCGCCGGCCCTCTGGACGAATGCTACCAGACACGACAATGTGGTCGATAGGAAAAGCACCCAAAAAACGGATTCTCTCGATCGGTGTACCACGAGGTTAGCGGCCAGGAGGAAACAGATGGACAATATCCAGTAAGACCCCCAGTCTTTGTACGCCCTCGTGAAGTCTTCCGACATGAATACCGACAACAACGCGGATACAACCAGCAATGCGGACGCGTGCAGCAACGGGTCGTGCAATATACTGGCCGTATAGGACGCTTTGCGACGTCGAGCAATCGACGAGAGAAGCCAGGCGAGAAGTCCGAAGGCAGCGGCAATGGTGGCGCCGGCGATGGAAAACGGGATGAACAACGCAAACGCGAGGATCGCTAATTGAAACAACCGGCGGGCAATCGTTCCGATATTCACGGTGGTCGATTTCAGAGCGAAACGCTCAAAGTAAACCGATGAGTGTCGGCAAGCGCGTTCTCTGTGTCGAGATTGGCGTTGTAGTGGAGCGAAAGTTGGCTTACCCGGACGCCAAATCCAAAGTAAGGAACGCTGCGGCTCTCGCCGGCGTTGATCACGGCGAATCCAGCTCTGAGAGCCAATACACCGAAGAGGTAATCGGACTCCGCCCCCAGAATCCAACGAGCGACTGCGCCATGCGCCCACACCACATCGCCTTCCACCGCGACGTGGGCAATGGAGCGGCTCGATATCCCCAGCGCGAGCTCGCGTTCCCGATTGAAGTCGGCGCCGTCTGAATAACTGTAACGCGAAAACGCGTTGCGCGCGACGAGACCGACGGTGAAATTCTCTGTGAGCATTACTCTAACCGCCATGTCCACGGACGTGCCACGCGATTTGAATCCTTTCACTTCACTCGTCGACGCGAACACATCGCCGGCAAAGGCAAAGGTGAGGAAGTAATCGGGCGTGTAAGCGTATGCCAGACGGAACATGTTCTCGTTGTAATTCTCACCGCTCTGAATACCCAGTCGTAGATTTGTGTAGAGCGCCCCGATGGCGTGACGCGCGGCCACGTTCTGATCCTCGTCGGGATTTCCCGATTTGAGGATGTGGACGTACGCGAGTTGGGACTGCTGCGCCATCGCGCCGGGCACGAGGTCGATATAGGCTGCGCCAATTGTGTGGGCCGGAACCAGCGCTAGCATAGCGGGATTCCAGTAAACGGCGCTCTCGTCGTTGATCGTCGCAACAGCGGCGCCGCCCATACCCCACGCTCTCGCGCCGTAGCCAGGCGATTTGTACGCGCCACCCTCAGAGAAACCGGCTTTCGTCTCCCGATATCCTCCGGCCAGCACCACTGCGAGAGCCGCGGCGAAAACAACCGGTGTGAAAACCCTATGCGTCGTTATCGATTTCATCAACCGCCCGGTTCAAATAGAAAAATCTCCCGAATGATCTCTTTGGTGCCATCCGCGTACACTATTTCGGCGACGGACACCAGAGGCCCCTTTTTGACGTCTTCGCCATCCCCGTTTTTTCCGTCCCATGCAAAGGTAAAGTTATTCCCCGGCACAATCTGTTCCAGTATGACAACCAAGTCACCGGAGAGGTCGTACAATCGAAGCGTCACCTGGTTCGCCTCGCTGCTCAAATTGAGGTGAAATTCGTTGTTCGGAAGGAACGGGGCCGGAATGTAAAGTCCCGTTGATTCGTTGAAGGTGATTCTAACTTCGTTTGAGGGCGCGCTTTCATTCTTGGCCTCGTCGACCGCCGTGGCGACAAACACGTTGAGCCCCGGGTCGAGGAAGACAGTCTGGTCTATTTTATCATTGAGGATCGTCAGCAGCGAATCGAACTGACTTCCGTTTTGATAGAGTCGTATTACCTCGGGTGACCCCGTCCACGACCCGCGCAGCTTGAATGTCGGGCTGCGCCAGATGCCGTTGAACGGCTCCAAAGACGGGGCCGCGGGCCCCGTTCGGTCGACGGTGATCTGAAGGCCACGTATTGCCACCCACCCCGTGTCCGCCGCAACGGCGTCTTTTGATCTGAACGTCAGTGTATATTGTCTCTCTTCAGTAAGTGAGTCCGCCAACGGAATGACGAAAAACGAGGTATCGTCGACGACCGAGACGTCGCCGATGAACTCATAGTTCGACGCGTCCGCATATTTGACGTAGACTGAGTCGACGCCGTTTCGGTCCCACGTCCACGCGTACAAACTGTCCGGTACCACTTCTAAGTCGGCGCCTTCTTCCACATTGATGAAGCCGACGTCGGGTGCATCGACATCGACGTTGGCGCTATCCAAGATCGCGGCCGAATGACCTGCTTTGTCCGTTACGACCATTGTTATTCGATAGTGGCCGTCGGCGACGGATAGCTCCTCGTTGGCGTCCCACATCAGCGCGTACGTGCCGTCCTGCCCTCGAAACTCGGGTTCGAACTTCGCGTCGACCGGGTCGACGGCGGCACCCGTGGGGGACTTGAACTCGAATGCGATTTCGTCAGCCAGGTGCGGCAGACCGTGCGTCGGCGACGTATTGCCGACGAGCACCGTTACGGCATAGATCTGCGGCGTTCCGAACAGTCCTGGCGCGTACACGCCCGGTTCCGCCCCCAGCGCCTGGATCGACGGGGACGTGTTATCCACGGCGACAGGGAGGGTGGCGGATGTGTCCGGCGAGGTCGTGCCTCTCGCTGTCAGCGTGACCAGGTACAATCCCTCCGGCACAGGATTTCCGTCGAAAGAGGTGCCGTCCCAACCCACGCTGTAAATGGTGTCTGGCTTCGAGACCGGGGCAATCATCAGCGTGTCGACCACCGTAACAGAGTCGCTCTGGAAGACGACGATCGTCACCTCGGGTGATCCCTCCGATAACGAGTAAGCGACAGTGGTCGTGTCTTGATTGCCGTCACCGTCGGGTGAGAACGCGGATTCTCTGATGACGAACCCCGTGAGCAGCTGGGCCGTCGAAAGGGGTGACGGTCGCCGCATCTCTGCGGTCTCTGCTTCGGCGGCCATGGGCCCGATCGCGTAGGTTATCGCTGTCACGACGGCTATGGCCGAGATATAGAATGGTATTCGAATCAAACTGCCAGTCCTGATGGTCGTGTTTGAGATGATATTAAACAGGGGATTCAGGGGGAATGCAACTCTGCATGAATTATACCATAATCTGTGATGGGTTCACCCGCAATATGTTTGATGCCCACGCGTGCATATGTTTATAACATGTTGTTTAATAATGAGTTGCGATAATACCCGATTACTCCTTTTTTAGCGTCTTGAGCCTTTCGACGATCGCGGGGAGCGCCTCTCCGGCACCGGCCTTTACAAACACGTCCGCGATCTCCGAAATCGGCGTCTCTTCCGGGTTTACTTCGACCACTTTTGCCCCGGAGCTTTTGGCGGCTCCCGGGAATCCGGCGGCCGGATACACCATCCCCGATGTGCCCACCACCAGTATGGCCTCGCACGCGGTGAGCGCGGCGAAAGCCCGGTCCAAATGATCCGGATCGAGCGTTTCTCCAAACCATACAACGTCGGGTCGAATCATCGATCCGCATTGGCAGCGCGGCGGTTCTTCGTCGGTTCTGGGCAGCTGATCGATCGGGTGATGGTTGTCGAAGCACTTGAAACGGAAGATGTTCCCGTGTAGCTCCACGACGCCGTTTGATCCCGCCTTGCGATGGAGGTTATCAATGTTCTGCGTGAGCAGTAAAAACTCGTCGAACAGCGGTTCCATCGCCGCGATGGCGTAGTGGCCCGGGTGTGGCGAGGCTTCGCCGATCATCCTGCGCCGCTCGTTGTACCATTTCCACACCAACGGCGGGTCTTTCAAAAACCCTTGCGGTGTGGCCAGGTCTTCGGGGTTGAAATTGGCCCACAACGAACTGGGAGCATCCCGGAACGTGGGGATGCCGCTTTCTTTGGACATCCCGGCGCCGGTGGTGACCACCAAAGCCCGAACGGGCGCGAGGAGTTCTGCCGCTCTTTCGATATCGTTCATTTTTCCTCCGACTTGAATAGTCCAGCCACGATGGTAGCGTTTTCTACTCCAAAAATCCAATTAATCGACAAAAGGACGGCCGGGATGTATCCGCCGGCGGTGTTGATGATGAAAACGACCGGGATAACTGCTATGATCGATCGAAGGGCAAGATCCATAGAGGGAGCTTCGCCGGTGTCGAAAGTACACACCGACCATCATGTATCGCGCCATAAAATTGCAACGGTGTGGGGACCCGGCGCTATTGCTGCGGCCATTCTGATCGCCAGCACTCTTCAGTTCGACGTCTTCCGAAACAACCTAGGAGCTCGCACGCTGGTGATGCTGATCGGCATGATACCGGCGACGTTTGCTCTGTGTTGTTTGGTGCGGCGAGGGTCGATCGACCCTACAAATCGCCGCCGCCTGCTTTTTGTCATAATGGCTGTCCACGTAATTGCGACGTTTTACTTTTTCCCGCTCCCCGACATCTTAAACGGCCGTCCCGCTCTCAACCTAGATCATTCGTTTCACTACTATCAAGCGTACCGCGCCAGAGAAATCTTCTGGGATACGCTTCGCCTCGACCGGTACGATCCGTTCTTTATGGCCGGTTATCCTGGCGGGACGATCTTCGACCTGGATATGAAGGGTGCTGAGACGTTTTGCGGATTCATCCCATTCGTCAGTGCGGCCAGAGCGCTCAAGTTGTTCATCCTTTTTGCGTACCTCGCGTTGGTCCCGGCCATCTATTGGGGAAGCAGGATGCAGGGTTTCAAAATCGAGGAATCCATATTCGGATTGCTGGTGTTCCTGGCCTGGTGGCATTGGGGGCGTCCGTACGCCGGTGACTTCCGCTACGCCGGCATGTTCTCTTTTGTGCTCGCAACACATCTGTGTTTCTTGTTGGTGGGTTTGCTGCGCCAGGCGGCCCGCGGGGCTTTCTTGAAGACGTTTTTCGCATTGGGGCCCATCGCCTTTCTGATCCATCCGACATCGGTGGTGATGTTACCAGTGCCGTTTGCCGTGTCCATCGGGGCAGACTGGCGCCTGTGGCGTCTCAAAAAGTGGATTCTGCTCGTCTTGTGGTGCGTCGGAATCGTCTTTGTTAATTCTTTGTGGTTGGAGCCGTTTTTCAAGTATGTGTGGATGAAGACCACCACCGAAACGTATTACCAAATCGAGGGGTGGAACGGCCTGACACGGGTGTTGGCGAAGCCGTCGTGCTTGATCGCCCTGTCTATGATGACGCTGTCGATCGTCGGCATCGTCAAGTTGGCCGCGGAACGAAGAGAATCCGTCGGAATCCCGGTCGCGGCAGGGGCCGTGATCCTGTTTTTTGCCGCCGGCTTTGGTGTTTACGTGCCCGGGCTCGACCAACTCGAACCGGGGCGGTTTCTGTTCAGTTTTTTTGTTTTTCTCACACCGCTGGCCGGCGTGGGAACGCGCCTGGTCGTCGATTCGGTTTTGTCGGTATTCAGAAGCCAACGTCTCAAGAGCGGGTTACGGACGGCGGCGATTGTGGTGCTGATTCTGGCAGCGTTGCCGCTCTCACTGCTCGAATCCAGGGCGTACTACCCGCACACCATGAAAACAGAGATGCCGGCCGAGGTCGCTTCGATGGTCGAAGCCCTCTCATCGCGCATCGAACCGCCAGGGCGGCTCATGATCGAGGATTGTGCGGCGATGCATTACGGGGACATCCACCTCCCGGCGTTGTTACCGCTAATGACCGGTGTCGAACAGATCGGCGGGCCCTATCCGCATACGTATCTTCTCTATTACTTCAGTACGTTTCGATGGGAAAAAACCTTTGGCCGGCCGATGAGTGATTGGACGCTGGATTCAATCAAACCCTACCTTCAGTTGTACGACGTTCGGTGGATATTGACGGCCACCCAAAGATCGACACGATTCATATCTGACCTCCTAGGCCGCGAGGCAGCGTGGTCTCAACCGCCGTATGCGTTGTGGCGAGTCGGAGCCGAGGTGGTGGGAAGCGGTCAACGGGGATCGGCGCCGCGACCGACGGTCAAGGCCGGAATCAACCGGATCGAAATTACGGGTAAAGGCGACCCAGACGGCTATCTCATTGATTATCACTGGGTGCCCGGACTCAGCGCATCCGGCTCGGCCCGCATCCGGCCGGTTCACAGGCTCGACGATCCCGTGCCCTTCATCTTTGTGGAGCCCAACGGCGAAGACGTTGTCACCATCACCTACTAGTGCCGTTATTCCTTGTACGGCAGCGGGTTTCAAGCTCTGGGGGCTCTGGGGGGCCGATTGACAATGGTGTCACTATGGGGTACCATTAAGGACGACAACTCAACATCCGGGAACGGAAGGAAACCCGAAGATCGTCCTAACGGTTAACGAAAAGACCCTACAGCATTGACACGTCCAACCACCGCATTGACCGTATTTGTGATCTTCGCGGCGCTCGTCATGCACCTGTCCGTCTCGTGGCAGGATTTTTCGACGCTGGCGAAGAACGGATACTTGTACGACGACAGTTTTTACGCGTTCCAAATCTCGCGAAACATTGCCGAGGGCCGGGGCCCGACGTTTGACGGCGTCACGCCCACCAACGGCTTCCAGCCACTGTATGTCTATTTACTCGTTCCAGCGTACAATCTGCTCGGCTCCGACCAGATAGCGCCTATATACGCGGCGTTGACCCTGATGGCGCTTTTGACGGCGGCGACTGCGTTACTGTTGATTTTGATCGCCAGACGGTACGTCAGCGACGGCGTTGCGTTGGCGGCGGCGTCTCTGTGGGTGTTCTCGCCGGTGGTCGTCAGACAGGCGGCCAACGGCATGGAAACGGCGCTGGCATTGTTCCTGATCGCCTCGAGCATCTACTACTATCTATCTCGCGTTCGATCTGACCCCGGCGCGGGCTATGGCCGGTTTTTCAAAATGGGTCTTTTGTTAGGACTGACCATTCTCGCTCGTGTCGACGGCATCCTCTTCGTGCTGGTTATGGCGCTGGACTTCCTGCTGGTCATTCGCCGGCGTGCGAAGGACGACGGGACAAAGGTGAAACTGCGAGGGGTATTTGTCACTGCGGCCACGGCGTTTCTGATCTATCTCCCGTGGGTAGTCTATGGACTCGTCGCTGTAGGTCGCCTGCTGCCGGAGAGCGGCGCCGCCACGCGATTTTTGTCGATCGCATACGCTCCCTTCTTCGGGCTCGGAGGGACCGATTTGGTGGAAAGCGGGCCGAGCCCTTCGTTCGTATGGGCGCATGTGGTGCACGCGGCTTCTATTTTGAAGATTTCGCCGCCCGTTCACGTCCTCTACCGGGTAGTCGAAAAGATTGGCGGGAGCGCGCCAACAGCTGGGACGCTGCTCGTTTTGGTCAACGTCATGGGGTGGGCCATGCTGGCCGCTTTTGGGATTTGGTGGGGCCGATGCCGGCGGTGTTTGGAAAAATACAAGCGCGGAGAGTTGACTTTTTTACTGATGTTTTCGCTCCTTTTGATCGCGGCTTACTCGACGTACATTTTCGGTGTGTTCTTTTTTACCCGTTATTTCTACCCCGTTTTCTTTGTCGCGACGATTTTCGCCGCGTGTGTTATCCAAGACGTCGTGGACCTGGTCCGTCGCCGGCAAATGTGGGTTCGCGTAGCGGCGATATTCGTATTTGGGTTGTACGCGGTGGGGCTGGTCTATATGGGGCTGAACAGCAGTTTTCGTTCGGCGCCGGTCTACCACTTCTACGACGTCGCCCGGTGGGTGGAACAAAACACGTCGGAGAACGAAACGATCGGCGTGTTTCAGGGTGGGGCGATCGGCTACTTCTCCCGCCGGCAGGTGGTCAACCTAGACGGCAAAGTGAATGGCGCCGCGCTCGAAGCGCTGAAGAAGGGCGACATCGGCGGCTACATTGAGGAAATCGGGATCGACGTGGTGATGGACCACCAGAGCGTCCTGGATCTTTTCCTCGGCCCCTGCAGCGACGCCGCTATCGCGGGGATCGCGGCGACGAAATGTTTCAACGGTGCGAGTGTCGGAGCGATGGGTTGGGTGGGATTCCGCGTGGACAACCCCGGAGTCGGAGGTGCCGGCACGCCGTCGGGCGCGTCTGTTAAAATGATCCAGATTCGTTGACTCCTCTACAAGATCTGCTCGAGCGACTGGGAAAACCTCCCCGGTGCGTTCTTTCTGCACAGTACGGGTAAACGTCGGTCGATAATGCTAAACGAAATCTCGCGCCGCTCGTCGCCGAGGTATTCACCGTCGATGTGGACGTGTAGAGGTCCATCCGACGTGACGGTCAGTGATCGAGTCCTCCCCATGGTCACTTCCGGCCGGCCAGTGTGGGTTCCTTTCAGCGACAGCGGCAGCAGTTGTAGCATCTTCGCGCGGCCCACCTTATCCACCATGCATACGTCGATCAAACCGTCGTCGGGCACGGCGTCCGGCGTGAGAAAGAACCCGCCCCCGGCGCTCACTCCGTTGCCGACGCTCACCAGCAGCCGCTCGCCTCGAAAAACTTCCCCCCCGTCGAATTTTATTGTCAATCGCGGACAACTGAAATTCGCCATCGCCTTGGCGACGGCGAGGAGATACAGAGGCAAGCCTTTCAAATACCGGATCGAGCGGCTATTACGCGTCACCTGGGCCTCGAAACCCAGCCCGCAACTGTTCACGCTGTAGCGGAAACCGCAATCGACGACGTCCAATCGCACGCCCACCCCGTCGCTCACAACCGAGACCAACTCTTCGAATGACCGCGGGCAACCCACGAGCTTGGCGAAATCATCGCCCGATCCGCTGGGAATCACCACAATGGGAACGGGGTTGGGCATCAACCCGTTGACCACTTCGTGGACGGTTCCGTCACCGCCGATGACACAGACCGCATCGGTGCTATCCACCACCCGCCGTCCCAATTCGACGGCGTGCCCGGGCGCCTCCGTCAAGACGAAGTCGAGTTCCTGTCCGGCAGCTTCCGCGCTGGACAAAAACGACCTGAGGAATGGTTTGACTCGGCCCCGGCCGGCGTACGGATTGGCAATAACGGTGAGCTTCATTCCGGCCACAGCTTATCGGTCCCCCTAGGTCGGGTACAGGAAAATATTGCCCGGCAGGGCTTACGCGCGTAGTATAGGCAGCGTCTAAAACAATGCGAAGGCTTCAACTAATAAGCGTGGTGGTGGTGGCGGCAGTGTCCCTGGCGCCCTCGCCTCCGCAAGGCGACCTCGAATCCGCCAGACGGGGCTGGAACCATATCGGCCACAACGGGGATATTCGCGCGCTGTACCGCGTGGGAGACTCGCTGTGGGTGGGTACCAGCGGAGGTCTCTTTGTCTACGATCTCGGCACGGACCAGTTCGCCGACCACATTACCCTGGGGACGGAATTACCCTCGAACTCCGTGCGTGCGATCGCGGCGAGAGGCGACAGTGTCTACGTCGGCACCGACCGCGGTCTGGTGGTGTTTTCCGACGACACGGTTTCGGTGTTCACCGCCGAGAATGCCGGGGTCTTCGCGGGAGCGCCGTTCGAGTTAATTCAAAATGTCGATTTCGGCTTGGACGGTCTGGTGTACCTCTCGACGTACGGATTTGGACTGGGGGTACTCGATGCAGACACCGCGTGGACGATTACACGCGAGGATTCGCTACTCGACGACAAGGTCTACGGAATTGTTCAGGAAGACGAGACCACGTTCTACTACGCCACGTCGATGGGATTGTGTGCGTTCCGGGACAGCGTGTGGGTGAACTTCCAGGCGGGTGCCGGCATTCCGCGAGCAGAAATACGGCAGATCGGTAAGGCACCCGGCGGCGGCTACTACGTCATCGTCGGCGAGCGGGGCCTGTATTGGTTCGACGGCTTCCGGGCAAAACGAATCACGAATCCCACGCTCTTTCCCGAGATCGCGGTCGCCGCTTTTACGGTGGACGCGAGGGGCAGCCTTTGGGCGTGCGGTCGTTACGGCGGCATCGCCGTCTACCGAAACGGACACTGGTCCCGAGTGGACGAAAACTACCCCGTTGCCGGCGCACATCGTTGGCGCTGCGCACACGCCGACGAAGACGGAGCCGTTTATTTTGGGTCGGCGGACGGTTGGGTGTTGTCCCTACACGACGAGGTGTCCTCCGAGATTAGGTTGCCTGCGGGATTGCCCTCGGGGAGCGTCGAGTCGATGATGACCGACTCCTCTGGGGTGCTATACATGCTTAATGGGTCGTACCTGGTGCGAACCGACAACCAACTGGGAACGATCGGGGTCGTTGATCCATCTCCGACCTTTGTATCGATGGCCGTATCGCCGTCCGGCGAGTTGTGGACGGCGACGCGATGGGGTGTTCAACGTTGGGAAGCGGGGCGCCGCGTCGAATTCGACTTGAACCTCTCGGAGCGCGCTCCGGTAGTTACCGCGATCGGTTTTGACGAATCGGGTGCGTTGTGGGTGGGTACGCGGCGCGGAAACGTTCACCGTTTCGACGGAGAAATTTGGATGCGAATGGCGGACGAAAATGAGCACAGAACGGGGGCCGTGCGCGAATTCGAGGCGTACGGTGGTGATGGCAACCTCGGCGCGGACGCCGGCGCGGGCGCCGGTATCTCTGGTTTGACCGGCGCGACCGGTGTCGGAGGTGTGTGGGTAACGGGGGCCAAAGGAGGGGTGGCGCGCTACGACGGCGCGCGTTGGACCACATTCGGTCCAGATGCATTTGGTGACCGCCCGGCCAGACGAGTCGCGGTCGCTCCCAACGGAACGCCGGTCCTGGCCACGGCTTCGGGGATATGGGGATATGACCGGACGGGTGAGTGGCGGCCGGTGAGCTTCGCCGGCGGCGCCCAAAACGACAGCACCACGTGGGACCCGACCGCCCCACCAATTCTAACCATCGAATTCGACTCCGGCGGCCGTCTGTACGTAGGCACCAACCGCGGGCTCGCTATCATCGACGATTCCGGCATAAAATGGCTGGCCGCCGGGGAAGACTTGGGAGGCGATGCGGTTACAAGTCTATTTATTACAAGAGGTAACACGCTTTGGGTTGGTTTTCGCTCGGACGGCGCAACCCGAGTACCGTTGGAGACCGTGTGGTAGGTCGGTCTCCGTGGGTTTTCGTGATCAAACGGAGCGGACTCCCGGCCATGTTAGCGCTTGAATAGTGGATTGGAATTTGCTTCATTTACACCAACTAATTTAGTGGCATCCGACGGCGGCGACGAAGTGGAATCGCCAACGCCGCGCGAGAAGGTGGCGAAGAACTAGATAATGCTGTTTCTCTTCAGATCGCTGGTCGCATGGCGCAGGTTCATCGTCGCGGCCACGTTGCTGACGACCGTCAGCGCGGTGGCCATCAGCCTAATTCTTCCCGAGTGGTACACCTCGTCAACTGTCATCTTTCCTCCCGAACAAAAGGGTGGCCTCTCTTCGTATTCGGCGTTGCTACAAAATCTACAAATGCCACTTCTAGGGACCATGGGGATAAAGGGTGGCAAGCTCTCGGAAACGATTCACATCGACATGATGAAGAGTCGCCATATCGGCGAACAGCTGATAGACGAATTCGAATTAAAGGGCGTGTTTGGGGCCGTACTGATCGAAGATGCGCTCAGAATGCTGCGCGCGCATTCCCATTTTACGCTGATGGAGAACGGGGTCGTCATCATCAGCTTCGAAGACAAGGATCCGGAACGCGCGGCGGCGGTCGCCAATCGCTATGTGGAACTCCTCGACGACTTCTATCGCGAGCTCAACATGACTCGAGCTGCCAAAACGGTGGAGTTCATTAAGGGGCAGTTGGAGGAGCGGAAGAAGATACTGGCAGAGGCGGAGTGGTCGCTCAAACAGTTCCAAGAAAGAAATCAGGCGCTCGAACTCGAGGAGCAGCTACGGGCGGCAATGACGATTGTCACCGATCTGACGGTAGAAGCAATCGCACTGGAAACCGAATTGCAAATTCTACAACACTACACATCACCCACTTCCGACGAATACTTACAGAAGCAGAGAGAGTACGAGGCGGTCTTGAGCCAGCTCAAAAAACTGAAACTCAACCAATCACAAGATGAGGATGATCTTTTACGCGCTTATATTCCGACGCTCGAGGAGATACCGGAACTGGCTTTGGAGCTGTTGAGACACAAGCGAAAGATCGAAATCGAGACTGCCATCTACGCGATGCTTCTAAAGGAATACGAAAAATCGCGCATCGAGGAGGCGCGCGATACACCCACCATTCAAGTCATGGACCGGGCGTCTGTACCCAATCTCAGGAGCCGGCCCCGCCGCAAAGCGTTCGTCATGATGGGGGCGGCGGCCGGGTTGGCGTGGAGCTCGTTGTTCGCCCTCTTCGTCGCCGCCTGGCGCGAAAACCGGGAACAGTCGAAGGTATTCACCGAGGTATTCGATCCCATCCGCAACGACATCTCACGGGTCTTCCGCCGCAAACACTAACCGCTGGACTCGATGAACACGACCGCCGACACACTGCTATCAAGAAAAGCAGTCGTTCTTCTGCTCTGCGCCACTATTTTGCCCATTATTGCGCTCGTGTTAATTCAGTACCTGGGATTGATGTCGGCGGCGGTCATGGGGGCGATGGGTCTCATCGCGCTGGCCGGCGCGCTGCTGGTACTGACACACCCCAAGATCGGCGTGTATTTCATGCTGCTCTACGTGTATGGCGGGCTGGGGTTTTATTTGCCCCATATCGCCCCCGTCGGTGTTGTGGGCGTGATGGCGGTGGCGGTACTGCTGGCGTTGATGCGCGGTGCCAGTTTTCGCGCAATGGACGGGGTGTTTTTGTGCTTCGTTACGCTGTTTACGCTTATTGCTTTGCAGTCGATGTTGTGGGCACACAACCTCGACCACTCAGTTTTCGCGTTCAGTATTTTGGCGAAATCGGTCTTGTTGGTGGTGTTGATCGTCCAGTTGATAGAGACTCCGGAGGACTTGCGTTCATTTGGCACGTGGATCTTTTTGGGCGGTATCGCCGCGGTCGTTTTGGGGATGATGAATCTCTCTCTCGGTATCGCCGGCGAGATTAACGTGCTCCGCCGCGGGGATGTAATGCGCTTCACTGGAACACACGGGAACCCAAACTATGCTGCTGCGTGGATGATGGCGGCAATACCGATGGGATTGTTCTACATGAAGCACGGACGCAACGCCCTAGTCAAGTTGGTCGGGATAGCGGGGGTCCTCATTCTGATCACCGGTGTATTTTCGACCTTATCCAGGGCGGCCGTTATCTCGTTCGCAGCAGTGGTACTCGGCGTACTGGTCAAAGAGGTCAAAAGCCCCAAAATCGGAGCCGTTATGGTTCTACTTCTCGGGGTGGGGGTACTACTGACACCCGGATACTATTGGGTGCGAATTATGGCAGTAGCCGATTTGTCGCAGTCAGTAAGAAGCGACTGGTCGTTCTATCTTCGCTACTCGGCGATGCGAGCGGCGTGGGATACGTTTCTAGAGCACCCGTTAACGGGAGTGGGGTTGAACAACTTTCGCGTTCGGTCGGCAAGCAAAGTGTTTGTGCCCATAGGGCCACACAACAGTTACTTGGAGATTCTCGCTGACTTGGGGCTCTTTGGGTTTCTCGCATATATGGGAGTTCAATACTCGGCGTTGCGGCAGTTCGTCGCGGGATTTAGGACGCGGTGGCAGAAAGGCTACGAGTGGCTGGGAGATTTTTCCTACTATCTAATTCTCACGATGGTCTCTGCGCTGGTGGCCGTTTTGTTCATGGACAGTGAATACAACTATCTTATGTGGATTCCGGTAGCGGGTGGCCTATCGTTAGCGAACATTCGTAAACGATACAGCAAGAGCTCCGCCGAACCCAATGAGCCCACGAACGAGGAAGTCGGGCAATAATGCTTTTGTTCTTCAAATCATTGGTCAAGTACCGTAAGTTTATCGCGGCGGCCACGGTATTGGCGGCGGTTGTAGTGGGCGCCGTCAGCTTAATACTTCCCACGTGGTATACGGCGAAGACCGTGATCTTTCCTCCCCGTGAAGAGGTCGCGCAGCCGGTGCACGCCGATCTGGGGGAAGAGCTACTCATTACTCCAGAGGGCGCGAAGGGGACGGGTAAACGGCCAGAAACCTTTTATATCACGATGATGCGAAGCCGGCACATCGGTCTCCAGCTAATTGATGAGTTCAGTCTTCATGACGTATACGGATCGGACTACACAGAAGATGTCCTCGACGAATTGCTTGGTCGGACGGGCTTCAAAGCCCTCCTGAACGGACTCGTAGTTATCACATATGAGGACCAGGATCCTGTTCGTGCAGCGCGACTGCTCAATCGCCACGTGGAACTTCTTGATGAACTCAACCGTGAGTACACCGTCACCGGTGTTTCCGATACGAGGGGATTTCTCGCGCGACAGATCGCCGTCCGCAAAGCGAGTCTCGAAGATGCGGAGCTGGAGCGAAAGCGGTTCCAGGAGGCAAACCAAGCGCTCGACATCGAGGTACAGTTCCGGTCGGCGATGAAGATCGTAACCGAGTTGACCGCCGATGCGATTGCATTGGAAGCAGAATTGCAGGTTCTCGGGTATTACACCGAGCCGACGTCCGACTCGTATTTGCAGAAGAAGCAAGAATACGAAGCAGTTTTGGCACAGCTCGAAAAACTGAAACTCAAAAGTGATCGGAGAGACGGTCTTTTATTATCGTATATTCCAGCGCTGGAAGAAATGCCAGGATTAAAACTCAAGCTATTACGTTTGGACCAAAACGTTGCAAACGAAACGGCGGTGTATGCAAGACTTCTAAAACAATACGAAAAGGCGCGTATTGAGGAAGCGAGTGATATTCCTGTCGTTCGAGTTATGGAAAGAGCATCGGTGCCAAATCTGAAAAGCCGTCCTCGGCACAAAGCGCTCATCGCAATTGGCGCGCTCGTTGGGTTGAGTTGGAGTATGTTTTTCTCGGTACTCATTGGTGTTTGGCGAAAGCAGTGGCGCCAGTCGCGAGTGCACACTGATATCTTACGCCCGATCATCGACGACTTTTCCCGAGCCTTTCAACGGAGATAACGCGCACGATAGACTGTTATACGAACGTATGCCCCGAGAGATTCTCGAACGCCCCAAAAGACCTCTCTCTGCAGCTCCGGGAACTTCTGTGAATAAGCCGCGTAGAACTATCTAGACAAAACGGTCGGTCGGGAAGTCAACCATACGGAAGGAGTCGGGTTATGGTGACAAAAAGTTCTAAACGCGTATGGATCGGAGGGCTGGCCGTCCTGGCCGCCGTCTTGATGTTGGTAGCGGTCACCGACGTAGTGTCGGCGGGCTCGAAGGACAAAGCGAAGAACGGCTATTTGGGCGTGTTCATGCAGGAGTTGGACAAGGAAGTCCGCGAAGGTCTAGACCTCAAAATCAAACACGGGGTGCTCATTAGCGACGTCGAGGAAGACAGCCCCGCAGACGAAGCCGGGATCGAGAGCCGAGACGTGCTTATCGAGTTCAACGGCAAGAAAGTTGACTCACCGGACGAGCTCTCCGAACTAGTGGGCGAAACGGAGGTCGGACAAGAAGTCGAGATCAAGGTGATTCGCGACGGCAAGCAAAAGACGCTCAAACTGGTTGTGGGCGAACGTCCCGACGACTTCGGATGGCTAACCCTGGGGGATCTGCAGTTCGACCGGGACGATTTCAGACACGTCGACAAGCTGATGCACGCGTTTTCGGCGCGGCCGCGGCTGGGTGTCGAGGCAAAGGAACTGAGCGAGGACCTCGCGCCGTATTTCAAGACCAAGGCCGGAAAGGGCGTGCTGGTGCTGGAGGTCAACGAGGAATCGGTTGCCGAGGAGGCGGGCATCAAGGCGGGCGACGTGATCCAGAAGGTTGGAGACGAGCCGATTTCCACCGTCGAAGATCTCCGAAGGTCCCTGGAGGATTTCGAAGAAGGGGACGAAGTCGCCATTCAGTTGATACGCAAAGGCAAGAAAACAACGGTAACCGCGACGATGGACGAACCGGCAGGGCATTTTATGTGGTCGGGCAGGCCGTTTGGCCACCAATTCAGGGTGCCCAAAGTCCATCTCTACTCGCACCCTGATGATCTCGAAAAAGAAATGGAGCTCATGAAAAAAGAGCTGAAAGAGATGAAAAAGGAACTCAAGGAATTGAAAAAGCAGTAGCAAGCGAAACCCAAAAGCTGACGCTTTGCCCCATTATTCCTCACCTCCCGAAGGAACGCCGGAAACGGCGTTCCTTTTTTTGTGACGATACGAGTATGATAGACGGCGGAGGAAACCGCGTTGGCAGATCACCGAGGCAACAAAATCGACCGGCCGCAAAGCGTCGGTATCCCCGGGATGATTTTTCGGGTGGGCTTCATTGCGTTTGTAGCCCTCATACTCGCGGCGGTCATCGTGCAAGACTACACAGACGTGCTTCCCTTGGGCCTGATGAATGCACAGTTCGAACGGTACCGTGTTTTTTCGGCCCTGTGCCTCGTCTTTTGTTTGGCCGCGCTGGGCGTGCTCGTCGCAGAGGCGGTTCTCGGCCGGCCGGCGCGCTCGGCCGGCTTCGCGCGCATGATTCGAGGCGCGCTGGTCTTTTTGGTCATACTCGAGGGTTTGTTGATTGCGACCGACTCATTTCTCGAGGCCCGGCCGGATAATAACTTGCTCGGCGGTCCTTATCGCGAAATACACACCGACAGCGGTGAGAGGATCATCCTCAGTAAACCAAATTCGAATTCACTTTTCGGATTCCGTACGAATCATCCCTACGAACGGGTGATCGGATTTCCGCGCGTCTTGTTCCTCGGCGACTCGTACACGCAGGGCAGCGGGCGATCGGAAGAGTGCAACTACCCAGATGTGGTGGAAAGGGTACTGCGCAGCGGATTCGGTCGGGACGTAGAAGTTATGAACGCGGGGGTGTCGGGTTACGGGCCGGCGGAGGCGAAGGCGCTTCTGGGCGAGTTACGTCACATCGGCTACACCTTCGATGCCGTCGTGTATAATTTGTTCATCGAAAATGATTTCACCGACAATCTTCCGGGTACAGAAAGAAGAGTCGTCGCGGGAATATCGTTCCGATTTCCCGAATCGTGGTTCCTGAGGACCTTCCACCCGTTCAACACGCGGGTCGTCCGTTGGTCGTTATTCGCCAGAGCGTTGCTAAAGCTCCGGCGAGCGACCGATGAATTCGGACCGGTGAGCGAGGGGCCTTGCGACCTCACACCGCGCCCCGTCATTGGGGTGTCGGCGTTCCTCGCGAGGATGGTCGAGAACGGGTTGGTCGGCATTGCTCGCGCCGCCAGCTCGTCGCGAGCGATGGAAGAAACGGTGGCAAGAATCTTGGCGATGAAACAAGAAGCGGACGACCTGGGGGTCCCCTTCGCCTTGGTCATTTTCCCCGACCGCATCCTCGCCGACTCGGAACTTGCCGGAGAGCTCGAACTCGATCCGGACCGCCTCGAACCATCGCGTGTCCTCGGTGCCTACCTGTTCGAACACCTGCCCGGCGTGACCATCTGGGACACGACAGAGTTGCTGCGCGGACACACTGGGATGTACCGGCTCAACGATACGCACCTCTCTGACGCCGGAAACGTCGTTGTGGGGGAGTGGGTCGGCGAGCGACTCGTCAGGGACGGGGGCTGGGCTCAGTGGAGGTGAGCCTGTTGTAAACGGCCAGCAACTTGTCGGTCGCCGCTGCAACCGAGTATTGGGTTCGGATCAATGCGGGGCCCTCCTCTGCCGCGCTCCGTCTCAGGGGCTCGTCTTCGATGACTTGGGAGAGGAGAAAAGCCAGCGCAGTGGGAGTGTCTTCCCTAATCAGGCGCCCCGTGCGCCCCTCCAAGACGACGTCTTCGAGATCACCCACGGGACAGGCGACGACGGGGATACCCAGTGAAAGCGCTTCCATCACGACGTTGGGGAAACCCTCGAACACCGACGGCAGGACCAAACAGGAAAATTCACGCATATACCGCTCGACGTTGTCCACCGCGCCAGTCATGGTGACGCCGTCGGCGACGCCAAGACGGTGAATTCGGTCGAGTAGAGGTTGTCGCCGAGGGCCGTCGCCCACGAGGACCAGCATAGCGTCTGGCACGCGTTCCAAAAGGATCGCGTAAGCGTCTAGAAGAAGATCGGGCTGTTTCTGCTCGACGAGCCGCCCCACAAATCCGATGACGGGCGGTTGCGGTGGGGCGAGGTCCGGAGCACTGTCGCCTCGATGGGACGCGACGGCGTTTGGTACCACGGTTGTTCTCCCGGGATCGACCAACACGGAGTCCGTCAAAAAGCGGGCTCCCGCTCTGGAATTGGTCACCACCCAATCGGCTCGTCGAAGCGCGCGCCGCAAACACCACCCCCTGAATCCGCCGAGGCGCAACACCTCGTTCCTCAATGACAACACGCACGGCGTGCGGGCTCGGCGCGCCGCCAGATACGCGTACAGGTTGGCGGCGTCCAGGAATCCGTGGACGACGTCGACTTCCCCGCTGGAAATCTCATGCGTGAGCGACCGGAGTCGACCCAGGTCGAATCCGCGAGAGCGACGCATCGTGACCACGCGGACTCCCGCGGCGCGAATCGTATCGGCGAATGGCCGTGTGATCTCGGACAGACAATACACCTGTGGTTCGACCGTTTCCGCGAGCGCCGCGACCAGTGTTGACAACTGCCGCTGCGCGCCTCCATGGCCGAGATCGTCTATCACGAAGGCGATTCTTAATCGATGAGGCGACATGCTGGCAGAACTATAGCCGATGAAGGACTCCCTCCGCCACAAAACAGTTGGGGGGCATTTTCGATCGTGATACAGTGTGAATGTTGTTCGGTTGTAGCCTGACGCGCAGGGTTTTATAGCGCGGCAGATGCAGACGCTACCGGTTTTGCGACAGGATTGCTGGATGAACATCATTTGGTTCTCAGAAATCAAGTGGGATTACCTCAAAACCCGCAAGCAGCAGATCATCAGTCGAAAACCGAGTGACTCGAAGTTGCTCTTCCTGGAACCGTTCGTAAAGGGACGGGCGAACAATTATCGGCTGCGCAAAGAGGGTGACATCTTTTGCGCAACGGTGCCGTTCATCAAAGCCGTCCCGAACCCGTCCCTCAGATGGTTCCTCGATTGGGAAGGCGGGCGGAAGATCGTCGACCGCTACGCGCGGTATCGCGTGAGCAAACTCATTCGCGCGGCGGGTTTTGTGCCTGCTGATTCTGCGCTGATACTGTCCAACGTTTACGCGATTCACGTGGCGCGCCGCATTCCGGGCAAGTTTTTGCTGTACGACTGCAATGACGCTCACAGCGCATTTCCCGGAATGCCCGACTGGACGACCGACTATTTCAGGGCATCGTGCCGATACGCCGATGCGGTAAATGCGTCGGCGCGCGCTTTATACGACGACATAGTCGAAATTCGGGGTGGCGAGGTGGGTTGCGAGCTGATCGGCAACGGGGTCGAATACGGGTACTTCGAACGCGTGCGCGAGTCGCTCGGATGGCCCGACCCCCCAAATCCGCCACGCATCGGTTACCTCGGGGCGATTGCGCCGTGGTTCAACTTCGGATTTGTGGACAAGGTGGCGCGCGCTCACCCCGACTGGGAAGTAGCGCTGGTCGGCCCTGTAATGTTGGGCGTCGAGGCACAGGTCGAACGGCTCAAAGAGTTGCCCAACGTGTCTCTCAGTCCACCTGTGGCTTATCAAGACGTTCCCGCTTTGTTGCGCACGTTTACCGTCGGTCTAATCCCGTTTCGCTACGACGCGCTCACCCGCGGCGTCAACCCGAACAAAATGTATGAATACCTCGCAATGGGGCTGCCGGTTGTGACGAGCCGGTTTTCCTCAGAGGTCCAGCGCTACCCCGACGTGGTGGCGGCGCCGGAATCAGACGACCAGTTCGTACGTGCGTGCGAGGCGTTCGTTGCGCTGGCGCGCGACCCGGGGGCGCTGTTGTCACATCGGGAAAATGCTTGTAAAATCGCGGCGGGGCACGACTGGGGAGTCATCGCACGAAAGTTCTGGGAGCGAGCGGCAACGCTCGCCGCCAGCTGAAACGGCCGCCGGCCGGGACCCGGCCTGTAGCCCAACCCGGAGGTGATCATGGGGTTCTTCAACCGCTTCGTTTGGATATTCGTTTCGCCCTCAAAGGTGTTTGCAGACATCAAAGAAGGCAAGGCGTCGTGGTGGCAGGCGTGGGTGTGGCTATCGGTCATCTACCTGATCGTGGGCTACTTTTCCAAGCCGGTACAGCTCGCCGTGATGGAGCTCAACCCCTCCGACCTACCCCTCGATCAGCTCGATAAGCAGCTAGAGATCATGGAAGGCTGGGGGTATTGGGCCCAGCTGGCGGCAACACCGGTGATTCTGCTGGTGGTTGCGCTCATCGTCGTAGGGCTCAGCTACATCTTGGTGTCCATCCTCGCCGATCGCGCCAGTTTCAAGCAGTACTTCTCCCTCAATATGTACGCCGGCATCGTGGCTTCTTTGGCGACTGTGATGACGACGCTCGTGATCAGGATGAAGGGCATGGACGCCATCCAAACGGTCGCCGACGCGAAATTCTCGATCGGTCTGGCGTTTTTGGCACCGGAGGAGGGGGCCCTCGCACGGGCGCTGTTCTCCAGCGTGGATGTTTTTTCCATCTGGTCGTACGTCTTGATCGTCATGGGGTTGATGTATGTGTTCGAAATGGCCCGCCGCCAGGCGATCTATTGCATAATTCCCTTGTGGTTGCTTCAGGTGCTGTTCCTCTTGATTGCGGAAGTCACGGGCGGAATGGGGTAGGCCCCGTAGGGGAAGGGGAAGGACCAGGACCCCGAGAGGGCGGGCCAGGGGCCTCGCCGGATTGCCCCCACGATTGACAACGGCTCCTTTTGGGTGCTAAAATCTACGGCTAACGCCGAATAAATACAACGAATTAATCGGCGGGCCCGCCCGGGCCGGAGTCCGGGTGCGCCCGGTAACGTAAATATCTCGAAGCGGGATGCGGGATCTCGAGGAGGAGAAAAGTGAAGGAATACGCTCCTGACAAAATTCGAAACGTGGCGGTGGTCGGGCACCAGGAATGCGGCAAAACGATCATATCCGAGGCGCTGTTGTTCGCGGCCGGCGCGATCAGCCGGCTCGGCAAAATCGAAGACGGCAACACCACCATGGATAACGCACCGGAAGAAATTGAAAGACAAATATCAATTCAGTCGGCCGTGGCTTTCTGCGAGCACAATGACGTCAAGATCAACCTTCTCGACACACCTGGCTACGAGGATTTCGTTGGCGAAGTTTTGTGCGCAATGGATGTAGTGGAGGGCGCAATCGTTCCCATCCGATCAGATGCCGGCATCGAGGTCGGAACGGAAAAAGTGTGGGGATTCATCCAGGACCGTGGACTGTCGGCCATTCTGGTGGTCAGCAAACTCGACAAGGAGCACGCAGACTTCGATCATTGCGTCGATCAGGCCCGTGAGTCGTTTGGCGGCAATGTTAGGATCTTTCAGCTGCCGATCGGCCAGGGTGATTCGTTCAGGGGCGTGGTGGACCTGGTGACCCATAAGGCCTTCGAATTCAGCAAGGACGGCAAAGGCACTGCGAAAGAAATCGAGATCCCGGACGATTTAAAGGACAGGGCTGAGATGCTCCACAAAGAACTGGTCGAGACCGCCGCTGAAGCTGATGAAGACCACATGGAAAAATATCTTGAGACCGAGACGCTGGATGAGGAAGATACCCTGAGCGGACTGGCGTCCGGCGTTGCGGCTGGAGATGTGTACCCGGTTTACTGCTTGTCGTCATTGAACAATGTTGCGTCGAAGCAGTTGCTGGACGGTATTGTCAATTTTCTACCGTCGCCGACGCAAAAGGGGAAACGCGCTCAAGACGATGCGGAGATCAAAGCGGATTCGTCGGGGCCGACGGCAGCATACGTGTTCAAAAACTCCTCGGATTCGCACGTCGGCGATATGCTGTTCGTTCGCGTCTTTTCGGGATCGCTGTCCGGCGGTAAGGACATCTACAACTCATCGCGGGAAACCAGCGAGCGGCTCGGACAGCTGTACGCGGTCCAGGGCAAACATCGCGAAGAGATCGACAAGCTTCCGGCGGGTGATCTGGGGGCCGTCGTCAAGCTGAAGTCGACCAAAATCCTGGATACCTTGTGTGACAAGGGAAACGTCGTCGAGTTCGCCGAGACGGATCTGCCCAAGCCGTCGATTTTTGCTGCCATTTCCAGCGCGACGAAAGGCGACGAGGATAAGATGGGCACCGGGCTGAATCGTCTGCACGACGAAGACCCCACATTCGAAGTCAAGGTCGACAGTGAAGTCAAGCAAACGCTCATCTCGGGACAGGGAGAGCTCCATCTGGAAGTCGTGGTGGGCCGTCTCAAGACCCGCTTCGGTGTTGACGTCAACCTGAACAAACCGCGGATTCCTTATAAGGAGACGATAAAGAAGGTCAGCGAAGCGCAGGGTAAATACAAAAAGCAAACCGGTGGGCGCGGTCAATACGGCGACGTCCACGTAAAGCTCGAGCCGCTGCCGCGCGGGAGCGATTTCGAGTTCGTCGACGCGATCGTGGGCGGCGTCGTGCCCAATAAGTTCATCCCCGCAGTGCAAAAGGGGATCGCTGGTTCGATGGAGGAAGGTGTCATCGCGGGCTATCAGGTGGTCGACGTCAAGGCCACGTTGTTCGATGGCAGTTACCACACGGTTGACTCTTCGGAGCAGGCGTTCAAAATGGCGGGTTCGATGGCGTTCAAGAAGGCCGTCGAGGGTGCCGCGCCAATATTGCTCGAGCCGATCATCTTCTTGCAAGTGAAGGTGCCCGAGGAGTACATGGGCGACGTCATGGGCGACCTGAGCAGCCGCCGGGGCAAGATCCAGGGTATGGAGCCGCAGGGCAAGTTCAACGAGATAAGCGCCCAGGTGCCGTTGGCGGAGCTGTACCGCTACTCGACCCATCTTAGGTCGATGACACAAGGCCGAGGTACACACAAACGAGAGTTCTCGCATTACGAGGAGGTCCCGCGCGATATCGCGCAAAAAGTGATCGAGGAAGCCAAGAAGGCAAAGGAAGCCGACAAGTAACACAGAAGAGGAACGTCGATGTCTGGACATTCGAAGTGGTCGTCGATCAAGCACAAGAAGGCGAGAACCGACGCCACGCGCGGCAAGGTCTTTACCAAGCTGATCCGCGAGATCACGGTGGCCGCTCGCGAGGGCGGCGGCGACTCGGAGGCAAATTCCAGATTGCGTCTGGCCATCCAGTCGGCGAAAGCCCAGAACATGCCCAATGACAACATCCAGCGCGCCATCAAGAAGGGCACAGGCGACACGGATGGCGTCCAGTTCGAGGAATCGACATACGAAGGATACGGACCGGCCGGCGTGGCGCTGTTGATCGATGTGCTGACCGACAACAAAAACCGTACCACCGCCGAGGTGCGTCACGCACTCACGAAGTGGGGGGGGAATCTCGGCGAGTCCGGCTGTGTGGCCTGGAACTTTGAGACCAAAGGTGTCATCCGCGTCAACAAAGAGCAGTGCGACGAGGAAACGCTGCTGGAGGTCGCGTTGGAAGGGGGCGCCGAAGACGTCAACGAAGAGGTCGATTTCTTCGAGGTGTACACCGAGCCCGCCAGCTTGATCGCGGTAAGCGAAGCTATGAAGGCGAGGAACATCCCCTACCAAACCGCCGAAGTGGAGAAACTGCCTAAGTCCTTGGTCAAGGTCGACGGAAAGGACGCGACGAAGGTTTTGAAACTGATGGAGATGCTCGAAGACCTCGATGACGTCCAACGGGTGAGCGCGAATTTCGATATTCCAGACGAAGTATTCCACCAGGAATGATGGAGTCCCGCATGGTGACAATTTTGGGCGTGGATCCTGGTAGCGGGTGTACGGGGTGGGGCGTGGTACGTGGTGAGGGTAACGAATTCCACTATGTAGCTTCGGGCGCCGTAAAGTTATTGCGGAAAGCCTCCCGTCAAGAAAAGCTCCGTTTGATCCATCTAGAAATCAGCAGCGTCATAAGCGAATACAATCCGACCCATTTCGCCATCGAAGACGTCTTCTTCAACAAAAACCCGAAAAGCACCATGATTCTGGGCGAGGCCAGGGGCGCAGCGATTTTGGCCGCCGCGCTGGCCGGCGTGCCGGTATTCGAATACTCGGCGCGTGAGGTCAAGCAGTCGGTCACGGGCAACGGCGCCGCCCACAAGAGCCAGGTCAGTTTTATGCTCGGGAAGCTGCTTCGATTGGAACCGCCTCCGACAAATCCGGATGAATCGGACGCGCTGGCGGTCGCGGTGTGTCACGTCTTCAAGAGCGCTCAGTGGAGTATCGTATGATCGCACGGCTTCGAGGTAGGTTGATCTCGGCGCATCCGGAGTGCATTGTAGACGTCGGCGGCGTAGGCTTCGAGTTGATGATCCCGGAAAAAGACCGAGAAACGCTCAGTCCCACGGACGCGGACGTGGAGTTTTACACGCACCTGTACGTTCGAGAGGACCGGTTGGTGTTGTACGGGTTTCTCGGCAAGTTGGATCGTGAGTTGTTCACGCGACTGATAGATGTGACTGGGATAGGACCGAAACTGGCGTTGGGTTTGCTGACAGACCACCCGGCCCAGCGGATTGTCGCCGCGATCAGGGGCAAGGATACCGTATTTTTGAAAACGCTTCCTGGATTGGGCAAGAAGACATCGGAACGTTTGTCGATGGAGCTGGCGGACAAACTGGAGGACTTAGAAGGGGAACCGATCGCGCCGGAAGCGCCCTCGGAGCTAAAGGACGAAGTTGTCCTGGCGTTAACGTCTCTGGGAATGACGAAGCATGCGGCGGAGGCGGCGCTGGAAAAAATGAAGTGGTATCCGGACGAGTCGGCAAGTATTGAACAAGTCGTCAAAGAGGCTTTAAAATACGCGGGACACATCTAGGGTATTGAAAGCCGGTCGACAGCGAGATTTACGGCGATGACAGAAGAGCGAATTACAAATCCGGTGGAGTCGTTGGAGGATACCAAGAGCGACGCAATTCTGCGGCCGAGGAAGCTCGACGAATTCGTGGGGCAAAGCGAGCTCAAGAGCAATCTCTCTGTGTTCATCCAGGCCGCAAGTCAGCGCGGCGAAGCCCTCGATCACGTGCTGTTGTACGGCCCGCCCGGGCTGGGCAAGACCACACTCGCCCACATCATCGCCAACGAGCTCGATGTTCCCATCAAGGTAACTTCCGGCCCGGCTTTCCAGAATGCCGCCCAATTACTCGGAGTGCTAAGCCACATCGAGACCAACCAGACCGTTTTTATCGACGAGATCCACCGGCTTCCACGGATTCTGGAAGAACACATGTACCAGGCCATGGATTCACTCAAATGCGAGCTCATCGTCGACAAAGGGCCCAGCGCTCGCCACTACACCTTGAATATAGAGCCTTTCACACTCGTTGGCGCGACCACTCGGGCCGGAATGATCACCGCACCGCTTCGAGATCGCTTCGGCGTGGTGTTTCGTCTCAATTTCTATTCCCCCGAAGACCTTCGAGTGATTGTCAAACGCTCCGCGAAAATTCTCGAAATAGAGATTACAGAAGACGGCGCCAGTGAAATTGCGTGCCGTTCTCGCGGTACCCCTCGTGTCGCGAACCGCCTGCTCAAACGAACGCGCGACTTTGCCCAGGTGAGAGGAAAAAAGACCATCGACAGGGAAGAAGCAGACTATGCGCTCGGCCGCCTCCAAGTCGACAGCCGCGGACTCGATGAAATGGATAGACGGATTCTCAACATGATCATCCATCAGTTCGGCGGCGGACCCGTCGGTGTCAACTCGCTGGCTGTAGCGGTGAGCGAGGAGACCGAAACCATAGAGGACGTGTACGAGCCGTTCCTCATTCAGGAGGGTTTGCTCCAACGCACCTCGCGCGGACGCGTGGCCACGGAAAGGGCGCTCAAACACCTCGGTCTCACCAGGTCCGACGACGATGGTACCCAGCGGTTGCTTTGACAGTCATGCGGCTGGAAAACTTTGACTACGAACTCCCTGAAACGCTCATCGCCCAACACGCGCTGCCCGAACGCTCGGCCAGCCGGCTGATGGTCGTCGATCGCTTCCGACAACAACCGGCAGATCGTGCCGACGACCCACCGGCCGCTGCCGCGGACCCAGTAACTGCCGACGCATTGGTTCGCGACTTGCCGCATTACCTAGGCGAAAACGACGTGCTGGTCGTCAATCGTTCGCGCGTTATTCCCGCGCGTCTTTTCGTGCACCGCGCGACGGGCGGAAAGGTCGAGCTGCTGTTTATTCGCAAACGAAACGACAACGACTTCGAGGCGTGGGTAAGGTCGATCGCGCGTCTGGTTCCGGGTGAATCGCTTCGCTGTCGTGACGTCGAGGGTGGTGAACGCTTCGAGTTCGTTTTTGTCGAACAAATCGGCGATCGGGAAGGCGTGTTAAGGTTGCAACCCCGCGGCGGTGAGGCGTTAACTCTCGAAGAGGTTTTCGAATCGTTGGGACACGTCCCGCTGCCGCCGTATATCCGGCGACCCGACGAGCCCGGCGATCGCGAACGGTACCAGACCGTATTCGCCCGCGAAAAAGGGTCGGTGGCAGCTCCGACTGCCGGCCTCCACTTCGATGAGCCACTACTGACGGCGCTCACCGAACACGGAGTGACGATCGCGCCGCTGACATTGCACATTGGGCCAGGGACGTTCAGCCCGTTGGACGACGACGAAGTCGAGGCCAATCGGTTGCAGTCGGAATTATTCGAGATTCCGTTGTCGACGGTCGAGACCATTCGCGACGCACGCGCCAGCGGACGACGAATTGTAGCGGTGGGGACCACCGTCACCCGGGCTCTCGAGTCGGCCTGGTCGCACGGCGTGTTCGACGGTGAGTCTCCGACAGGCGGAGTTTCCGGCGAGACGGACTTGTTTATTTATCCGGGGTACCAATTCAAGGTTGTCGAACGTTTGATTACCAATTTTCACTTGCCGCGGTCGTCGCTTCTGCTGCTGGTGTGCGCGTTTCTGGGACGCGAACAAACGTTGGATTGTTATCGATCCGCCGTTCGGAAGGGTTACCGATTCTACTCCTACGGTGATGCGATGTTGATTCGTTGAATTCGGTGCTCGCGTTCGCTATAGCCAACGAGAATGTCAAAAAATACTTTTCGATTTTTCTTGACAGCTTTTCGCGCGTTTTTTTCTTAACGCATTTTGCATTTTCCTGTTTTGCCAGTGAATGCCTCTTTCGTCTCTTCTCGCGCGCTCAAAAAACAACTTAATCATTTTTAAGCAAATCACCTTTGTAACGCTTGTCTATGGGCTCTTCTGAGCGTCAAAAAAGTCCATGTTATAATACAAACAACAATAGGAGGTGCGGTTCCCGCGCGCATAATATCGT
>CBDVBX010000014.1:0-29358 GCA_965372335.1 uncultured bacterium
ATTTTCCCGGGAGGTGTCATACCATTCGAAGCTGTCCACGGCTTCTACCGCCGCTTTGTATCCTGCTTCGAACGCCTCCTTCGCCCGGTGAACATCCTCGACGCCAAAATTCACGTCGAGATCCGGACGGATCAGCAACTCGGGCGGGTTCATCGACAGCCGCATTTCTGTGATGACCGCCGCCGGAATATCGAAAGACTTCATGAACAACTCGATGGTCAACGTGCGGAACTCACGTCGCGATAGTTTTTTTAACTGACCCAATATTCCCGTGTCTTTTTCGAAATCAAGTTGGCGGTTTGGCGGAGCGGCAACATCGACTGCCACCACGGGGGCCAACGTCATCGTCCGTACCACGTCGATCGGAAGGTTATTGAGCAACCCGCCGTCTATAAACTTCCGGCCCATATGCGGCGTCGGGCTGAGAATACCGGGTAGGGATGCCGACGCGCGAAGCGCCGGGACCAGCGGGCCTGATCCAAATATCACCAGCTGACCCGTCTGCACGTCTACCGCTGTGACTTTGAGCGGAATCCGTAATTCCTCGAATGTTTCCGGGACATTTTCCGCTAATTTTTTTTCAATACCTTTTCCACCGATGATTCCCCCCATTGCGCCAAAATCCAGAAGCTCGTGACCTTTGAGGGTCAAGAACGCCTCGATAATGTCGGCCGGGTCCGCACCGGTACCCACCATTGCGCCAACGATGCCGCCCATCGAACAACCGGCAATGGCCTCGGGAACAAACTCTCTTTCGTCCAGCGCTTTGATCACACCGAGGTGAGCCAGGCCGCGGGCACCCCCACCTCCCAATACCAATCCTATTGTCTTTGACATCTGCTATTCCCCGACTATCAATGAAGCGGGCGACGAATCGCCCGCTTCATTGATTACGTTACTCAACCACAGCTGTCTGTCAAATCAACTCGAAGTACATGTCCAGGCTGGTGTTGGTCGCCTCGGCGCCGGTGCGAAACTTCACGCGTACCTTGTCGCCGATCTTGACCGGCTTGCGGTCGACCAGATAGCTCTTGGCAACCGTGCCCACGCCGGGCAGCCTGACGTCGATCTGATAGTAAGGACATTCGACTTCCAGACCAGCGCCGCCGCGCTCCACGTACGTGTACGCGTAGATGTAGCCTTCGAGATCCTTGACCTCTTCCCAAACCATCGGCTGGTGGCAGTCTGGGCAGTCGGCGCGAGGCGGAAGCCACATCTCGCCGTGTCCCTTACTGACCGGACAACCAGGATTGGTGCACTTGGTCGCCATCAGCTTGCCTTCGGTGAGTCCCTTGAAGTAGGGCGTCAACAACCCGTACGTGTGATAGTGCATGCCTTCCTCGCCAAAGCGCGGGACGTGCAGTATCCAGGCGTCGCCCTGTGGAGTAATCTTGCTGGGCGTGGTGTTCAGTTTGACTTTGTCGCTCATTTCTTGCACCTCCTCTTACGCTTTTTCGAGTACCGAACAAACGACGTGGCTGCCGACGCCGGCATGCGAGATCGCCAGGCCGCGCTTGGCGTCCTTGACCTGTAAGCTCTGCCAGTCGTCAGGTTTCTTCTTGCCGTAGCGCTCCCACAGTTTGGGGTCGCCGTGGAATTTGTCGTACTTGTTCTGCAGCTGCCAGAATACCTCGCCGCACTGCCAGATTCCCGTGGCACCCACCGCATGCATGGTGCCGAGCAGGCCGCCGGACATGTTCGACGGGCACTTGCCCGGCTTGCCGGTGTGCGGGTTGGTGTGAAAGCAATCTCCCGACGTGACGTAGTCTTGCTCGCGCCCGTACAGCGTGAGTCCAACATCCCCGTACGTCTGCAGGTCTGAAATGGTGAATGCATCGTGCGTTTCGATCAGGTCTAGATCCTCGACGGGATTCTTTATGCCGGCCATTCCGTACGCCATGTAAGCGGCAAACCGCGTGGCGCCGAAACTCTCGAATCCAGGCCAGCGGCCGTCGTTCTTTTCCATCTCGGCGTACAGTTCTTTGTAGTCCGCTTCGGTTTCGTTCGGCAGTAGCGGTATCCGCATGGGCCGGCGGTCGCCCGTGCGCAGGGTGTGCGAGCCGCCGCACGTGTAGATGCGTACGGGATTGTCGCTCAACTTGTAGGCCAGATCTTCGGAGACCAGCAGGGCCGATGCCGAACCGACGCTCATCGCACAGCACTCCAGGAAACGCAGCGGGTCGGACACGATTTTGCCCTCGAGCACCTCTTCGATGGTGTGACGCCCCGGTTGCTGCGAGAACGGTGAGTAGCACGCGTAGAGGCGGTTTTTCACCGCTATTTCGGCGCGCACCCGCTCGTCGACGTTGTACATTTCCTGGAAGCGGCGGGCCATCGGCGCGTAGTAGCTGGCGTAGTTTCGAGCCAGGCGCGTCTCGAAGTCCTTGCAAGCGGCCGTCGAGATGTAATAGTTCCCCGTCCACGTTTTCACCTCGTCCATGCGCTCCCACCCCAGCACCAGGCACGCGTCGGCGTAACCGCTGGCGATGTTCGTCGCACCCACCAGCATGGCGGAACCGCCCGTGGCACCACCGGTCTTCACTCCGACGTTGGGCAGCAGATCAAGGCCCAGGTAGTCGTGGACCTTGGCTTCGCACAACAACTGGTCCTGGAAGTGGTCGGCAAATTCGCCGTAAGACGCAAAATTGATCAACCCCTTGACTTCCAAGGGATCCATTTTCAGATCATTCTCTTCTAGCATCATCCGGAATGCCATCATGCACAGCTCTTCGAGCTTCTTCTCCGGATATCGTTTTCGGAAATCGGAACACCCGGCAGCCACCATATAAACGGGCCGCGTCCACTTGGGTATCCTCAAATTTCCGGGTTTGAATTCGATCATGCTTTACCTCCCTGCGATGTCACGATCTTCACAAGTTTGAGCCATAATAGCAGTTCGGCGCTTGGTTCGCACTAAAAAACGACCCGCCGACCCACTACTGATACAAGTGTTTTTGCTCCAGCCGTTTAGGTGATTGCCAAAGGCTGGAGTTTGCGGTTGGGGAAAAAAGAATGGTCGGGGCGACTGGATTCGAACCAGCGACCACTTGCCCCCCATGCAAGTGCGCTACCGGGCTGCGCCACGCCCCGACCGGTCTAAAAACAGATTATGGCTGTACCACTGGACAAACGCGCCCTCACGGCGAATTGGCCACCGATTTGCTCTCCGTCTGAGCATCCGATTGAATTTCGGTCGCTGCCTTCGCCTCGTCGGCTGCCTTGTCTCTCCCTTCATCCTCATCACCAAACAGAATGTCTTTTAAATCGTGCAGGTCTTTCTTGATCGTCTGGAGTATCTGTCTCGCGTGCGGATCGCTGAAAGGGATCTGCATCTGATCGATCAACGGGTCAGGGTTTCCGTAAGTCTCCTGAAGTTTCTTACGCGCACCGCTGATCGTAAATTTCTCTTTGTACAGCAGATCGCGGATCACCAAAACCGCCTTGATATCTTTGGGCCTGTAATTCCGGTTGCCCGCGCGGTTCTTTTTCGGACGCAGGGATGGAAACTCGGATTCCCAATAGCGCAACACGTGCGCTTTCACCCCGGTCATTTCGCTGACCTCGCTGATCGAGTAATACATCTTCCCTACTGACGTCTTATACCTCACACGAAGCCTCCTTTGTCACACTTCAGTGACCGCCAGGCATCTCTTGACGGAGCGGCCGAGTCATTAGGTCTCCTATCGCCTCACGCGGGTCCCGATCCTCGAACAGGATCTGGTGGACGCTTTCGATGATGGGTAATTCGACGTCATACTTGCGACCCAGTACGACGGCAGCTCTAGTGGTCCTTACGCCCTCCGCCACCATTACCATCTCTGATAATACCCGATCGAGCGTCTGACCTTGACCTATTTTTTCGCCTACGTGACGATTTCTACTGTGGCGGCTGAGGCACGTGACGACCAAATCACCCACACCGGCCAGGCCGGCGAACGTCTCTCGACGTGCCCCCATAGCTTCTCCCAGGCGTCCGATCTCGGCCAAACCGCGCGTCACCAACGCCGCCTTGGTGTTGTCTCCGTAACCGAGTCCGTCACAAACGCCTGCGGCAATCGCGATGCTGTTCTTGAGCGCCACACCCAACTCGACTCCCACCAAGTCCGGGTTGGTGTAAACCCGAAAATATGGACGCGAGAATACCCGCTGTACGCGCTCGATCGTCGGTTTGTCCACACCGGCCACCACCACCGACGTCGGCATTCGCCGGCTGACCTCTTCGGCGTGGCTGGGCCCCATCAGCGAACAGATGTGCAACGGATCCGCCGGCAATTCCTCCGCCAGCACCTCGCTCATCCGTTGCAGCGACCCCTCCTCTATGCCCTTCGACGCGTTGACCACGATTGTGCCCGGGTCGAAGCGATCGCTGGAGGCGACTTTTTTGGCCACCTCGCGCGTGGTGTGCGTCGGCACGACAAACAGGACAAGATTGGCCGCATCGAGCGCTTCGTCGATATCGCCGGTGATTCTGATCGATTCGGGAATCGGGACCCCGGGCAAAAACCGTTTGTTCTCCCCGTCGCGCAGAAGCGCCTCCACTTGCTCGGGAAAAACTTCCCATAAGGTAACGCTGTGGCCGTTTTCGCTGAGGACGATACCCAGCGTCGTCCCCCAACTCCCGGCGCCCAGCACGGCGATATTCAAAGGATCTTTCATACTAAGAATGCTTCTTTCGGGCTAGAGCGGGTTCGGTACCCGCCAGCAATCTCCGTATATTGCTTTGGTGTCTCAACACAACTACCACGACGACTGCGAGAGCAACCGCCGTGTACGACCAATGCGTCGGCCACCATCCCCAGCGGCCGACCAGATAAACAAAAACGGGAAGCGACAATGCGGCCGTCAAACTGGCCAGCGAGACGATCCGCCTGGCGGCGAAAACAAATGCCCACACGGCAACCGACAAAAGCAGCGCGTAGGGAGAAATGGCCAGAAACGCGCCCCCAGCCGTGGCGATTCCTTTGCCGCCGGAGAATCTGAGGTAGACCGAATACATGTGCCCGATGATCGCAGCAAAAGCAGCGCAAAGCAATAACCAGTGAACGGGGAGGCCGGCCCCAACCGCCAGCCTTTCGGCTACGAACACCGGTACGAATCCCTTGGCGATGTCGCATAACAACACGACGGCGCCGGGCACAATCCCCAGATTACGAAACGTGTTGGACGCACCCAGATTGCCGCTGCCGTGTTCGCGCAGATCGATTCCTTTGAGCAGCTTGCCCGCAATGTAGCTGAACGGAATCGACCCGACGAGGTAACTTCCGATGACAACCGGCACAAAAGTGCTCAATGCGGTTCACTCCTCCCCTTCTTCTCCACCAAATCGATACGAATTACGGTACCTTCGAAATCATACCCGTCTCTTATGCGGTTGTTCAAGTACCGCAGGTAGTTCCTACCGAAATATTGCCTCTTGTTGACGAACAGGGAGAACTTTGGCGGAGCGACGTCCACCTGGGTCCCGTAGTAAATCTTACCGGTGCCTCCGTGGTGCGGTGGCGGGTAGCGACGGATCGCCTCTTCTATAAAACGATTGAATTCGCTGGTCTGGAGACGCTTCTCCCGGGTCTCTTTTATGCGCCACGCCATCTCGAATACGTTACTGACGCGTTGGTGTGTGAGGGCGGAGATGAACAATATTTTTGCGTAGCTCATAAATGCAAACCTCGACTGGAAATCCCGTTCGAATTCGCGGTACGTCCGATCCTCTTTTTCAACCAGGTCCCACTTGTTGAAACACACCAGAATACCCTTGCCTGCCTTGTGCGCATAGCTTCCCACCCTGACATCTTGATTGGAAAGCTTTCTCGACGCGTCCAACATCAGCACCGCCACGTCGCAGCGCTCGATCGACTCCAGACTCTTGATCGTGCTAATGGTGGATACGTCGTCCTTGGTGCGCGCTTTCCGCTTGATACCGGCCGTGTCGACCAGGATGATCCGATGCCCGCGCCATTTGAGCGACACATCGATGCTGTCGCGCGTGGTTCCCGGCCGCTCGTCGACGATGTTTGCGTCTTCGCCCGCCAATGCGTTGACCAAACTTGACTTGCCGACGTTGGGTATGCCAATCACCGCCAACTTGAGCTCGGTTTCGCCGCTCTGGGCCGGCCGGTACTTGGGAAGCATTTCCACCAGTCCGTCGAGCAAGTCGCCTACCCCATCGCCGTGGAGCGCACTAATCTCGTAAACGTTTTCGAACCCCAGCTTGTAAAACTCCCCGCCCGCGTGCCTGAGGGCCAGTTTCTCCGTCTTGTTCGCCACCAACAGTACCGGAATGTTGGTGTTTCGTATCTCGCCGGCCACGTCGGTGTCACCGGGAGTGAGGCCATCTTTGGCATCGGTAACGAAAAGCAGCACGTCCGATTGCATGGCCTCGCGTATCGCTCGCTCCTCCACTTGCGAGATCAGTTCGTCGTCCACACCAGAAAACAATCCTCCGGTATCGGTGAGTTCGAACGACACGCCGTTCCAATCTGCCGCGCCTTTCTGCACGTCACGCGTAACGCCGGGTGTGGCGTGCACAATCGCACGGCGGCGGCCGGTGATCCGGTTGAACAACGTCGATTTGCCCACATTGGGCCGCCCTACGATGGCGACCGAAGGCAGTTTTTTCACGATGTGTAATCACTTCCTTCGGCGTATTCCTGTAGCGACAGAACAAATGAATCGCCGGGTGCCACAACCTTAGCTCCCATCGCATCGCTCAAATCGTCTATCGCCATTTCGTCGATGGTCAGCCCGTCGTGATTCAGACAATTAGGGGGTATGAAGGTAACCTTGGCCCCGCTGCCACCCGAATCTTGCCGTTTTGCAGCGGCTATCATATCCGCCCCTACCAACAGTCCGGAACACGTGACCCGCGGTCCGAAAAACTCGTTTTTCACAGCGACCAATTCGGGAAGTGAGCGTACGCCGTTAGCGTCCAGAACTGGATAGATGTACTGGGAGAATACGCTCGCACCCATCGCCCCCGTCAATATCCGGATGTTTCCCAACGCCCTGGCCAACCCGAACGAGTCTATGTCCGTTACCACATCGGAAACAAACTGACGGATCGTCCCGACGCCGTTGTCGAGCTGCGGGAACCCTTCGTACGCATCTTCGGCCGGCACCTCCCTCCCCGTCTCCACGAACCACTCGTCCGACGGAAACACGAACCGGCCGCCCCTCCCACTGGCGAGGAAACGCTCCTGGTACGGCGCGATCATGTCGAGTATCCGCTCCATTTCATCGCCGTTGTAGGATCGTAGCCCCTCGAGATTCTCCCGATTCTTCGTTAGTCCCACGGGTACAACCGCCAGCGAAAGGATGTTCGGGTGGAGCGATTCGAGCGTTTCAATCGTTTCTCGCAAGAAATCCCCGTCGTTCTTACCCGGCACGAGAACCGCCTGTGTATGCACGGCTATTCCGCCTTCTGCCAGCCGCCGCAAGGTATCGAGGATGTCTCGCTTCATCGGGCGGCCGAATATGTAGCGGCGCATGTCGGGATCCACAACATGGACGCTGACCCACTGCGGCGAGTTCTTTTGGCGGATGAGCTTTTCGATTTCGCCATCGGTAATATCGTTCATGGTTGTGAAGTTGCCGTAGAGAAAGCTCAAACGAAAATCTTCGTCTTTGATGTATAGCGATTTCCGCAAGCCTTTCGGCATCTGATCGACGAAGCAGAATGGACACTTGCAACGGCAACGGCGAAAGTCCATCGCTTTGAACCATATTTCCAAATCGGCCACCACGTCCGAGGGCAGAACCACATCTTCCACGCGCCCGTCCTTGCGTTCGACTCTGATGTTCACCGATTTACCCTGCGAGGCATAAAAGTGCCAGTCCAGCTGATCCGCTGCCTTTTCCCCCGCGACTTCGATGATCTTGTCTCCGACCTCGAGTACGGAGGATTCCAGCCCCAACTGAGTCGGATCTTTGATCGATATGATTTCCAGCGCTCTATCAGCCACTCGCCCGCCTCGCTTCCGCCAATCGTTCCAACGTATCCAGAGCCTCGCGACCGGAGATGTAATCAATTCGGCCGATATCGGTTGCCCCACCCCCTGGGTTGAGCGCCCAGGCGAATCCGCCCTCAAAGAAACTGGTTGGCCCTCCGGGTATACCGGTGTCCTCGATCAGACGGGCGACGACCACGTAAAAAGCCGCGCGCGTGACAAACTCGCTGCCGTGAAACCGGCCGTCGGGGAGCGTTGGTACCACACCACGCCGCACCGACGTCGATAGGCCCGCCGCCACGTCCTGGCGACCTTCGTGGCTCGGAGCGCCAATATCCTTCACGCCGCCGAAAAACATTTTGTCTATCAATGCCGCCAACTGCGCCCGGGTGATCTTGTCCGACGCCGCCAGAATCTGCGGGGCAACTGACACGACGACGCCAAGGCGTGTCAGATACTCTTCGAAAACCAGCCCTCCCCCGTACGCCGCTCCCACGGTGAAGGCATCTATCGCCTGGCTGTACTGTTCGAGCGCGAGGTAGGAACGGCCTAAATACAGATAAATCTCCCTCAACCGTTCCTCAGAATCGGTGCTTCTCGACAGTTTATCCAACCGTTCGATGGCCTCGCCGTAATCTCCCGCGATATAGAACTCAATCGCCCGGTCCAAATCGGTTGGACTATGACTCGGACCACCGGATGAACACGACGATAATCCGATCAAAGTCAGTGACAGCGCCATAACGGTGCCGGCAAGGGTGTTCTGGTGTGAGTGGGACATACGACCGGAAAAATGAATGGAGCGGGCAACGGGATTCGAACCCGCGACCCTCAGCTTGGGAAGCTGATACTCTACCAACTGAGTTATGCCCGCTCGTATAACAAATTGTTATTTAGCATCTTAGCTAATTTATGTCAAGTATATATTAAGGCGCTAGGCAAGAAAGTCCGTCACCCGCTCCGCGGCTTCCGCAAAGGACTCATCGCCGGTCACGTCCAACCACACGGCACCGTTGTACTTGCGGAAAAATGTCTCCTGGCGCTTGGCGTACTGCTGCGTACGGACTATCACCTCGTCTACGGTACCATTCGGGTCGCTCCCCGCCAGGAGCGCTGAGGAGATTTCCCCGTATCCGATGCCGCGCATACCGGGGCCGTCCGGGCGGTGGCCAGCGTCGAGGAGCCGCTGGACCTCGTCTGCCCAACCGGCGGAGTACATCGCACGCGTGCGATCGGCGATTCGAGCGCGGAGTCGCTCTCTCGGCATCGTCAACACCAGCTTGAGCACGCTCAGTTTTTCACCCCCTGCCGACCGCGCGGCGCCCGCACTCAGGTGTTCGCTCATCGGCCGGCCCGTACCGGCGTAAATTTCCAGCGCTCGCGTGATTCGGACCCGGTCGTTGGGCGAGAGTCTCTTCGCGCGTTCGGGGTCGACGGATCGCAGTTCGGCGTATAGCTCGAGTGTAGCGCGCGATTTGAATTGGGCCCGGACAGCCTCCAATCGCTCGGCCGGGATGTCGACCTCGATCAAAGGTTGTAAAAGCGCATCAAAATACAACCCGGTGCCGCCGACCAACAACGGGACGTTCCCCCTCGACGCGATCGCTTCGATCTCCTTGCTCGCCATTTCGGCGTGTCTACCAGCGTTACCCGTCTCACTCGGTTCGAGAATGTCCAACAGATGGTGCGGTATTCCGTGGCACTCTTCGGCGGTGACCTTTCCGGTGCCGATATCCATACCGCGATACACCTGCCGCGAGTCCATCGATACCACCTCGCCGCCGACCTGTCCAGCGAGTTGTATCGCCAGCGCCGACTTGCCGGTGGCGGTCGCGCCCATGACGGCCACACATTTCACGGGGTGGTTTTTCATCAGCGGCGATGGAACCACCGCTCGACTTCCTCTATTGATATGCGGTGGATCGTCGGTCGGCCGTGCGGACACGAGTACGGGTTCTCCACGGCGAACAGCTGGTCGGCGAGCAGCCTCATTTCCTCCAGGCTGAGTTTTTTCCCAGCTTTGATGGCGCTGCGGCAGGCGAAACTGGCAACAATCTTGTCGGAAAGCGAGTCGCCGGGAACGCGCTCCTGCAGTACGTCGTCAAATATCTGCAGGAGAAGCTTACCCTCTTCCCAGTTCTTGAGTCCCTGCGGGTACCCGCGGACCAGAATACTCTTGCCGCCAAACGGCTCTAGATCGAACCCCAGTTTTTCGAAGACATGTTGCGAAGAACCGAACACCTCTAGCTCCGCCATCGACAGCTCGAGGTGGATGCGGAAGAGTATCTGTTGCGACAACGGCGCCTGGTCGCGAAGCTGCTTTTTGGCGTTGTCAAAGATGATGCGTTCGTGCGCGGCGTGTTGGTCGATGGCCACGATACCCCCGCGCACCTGTATGAAAATGAAAGAATTATTGAACTGCCAAAAAAGCCGCTCGTCGGTAACGCCGGCGTTTTTCCATTCTTCCACGGCGCCACGTGCGCCCGCAGAAGGATCATCTGACTTGAGCGATAATGGAGCGTTGAAAGGGCTTTGCTGGCTCTCTGGTTGACGGTGCATGTAGTGTCCGAACGCGTCGTTAATTCTCTCGCGAAGTGAAATAACGTTGTTATCTTCGGGTGGGTTGCTCGATATAAATAACTCGCCCGAGAGGGCTTGTCCACCCCGCTCCGCCGGGCGTTCCCCGGTTTTGCCTGTGACGCGGGCAACCTCCGCGCTCGACTGTTCCGAGGGAGCCACGCTGACTCCGAACTGTGTTTCTGAGTGTGCGGAGAGGGCCTGTTTGATCGTGCGTCGCACCGTCGCGAACAGTGTCTTTTCATCGCGTACACGCACTTCCATTTTGCCGGGGTGGACGTTGACGTCCACGTCTTCAGAAGGTATCCCCAGGGACAAAACCGCCACCGGAAACCTTTTGAACGGTATCACGTTGCGGTACGCATCTTGGAGGGAGTACGCCAGCGTTTTTTCGCGGACGGGCCGTCGATTGACAAAGAAATATTGCTGCATACGGTTGCCACGCGTGTACGACGGTACGCTGACATAACCGCGCACGCTTATCTCTCCGGTGGTTTCCTCGACAGACACCATGTGCTTCATCGATGTTCCACCCATTACAGAGGCGATCCGTTCCTTCCACGACGGCGCGGTCAGAAGGTCCAGAACATGCCGATTATCGTCGACGTAGTGAAATTCGACTTCCGGAAGGATCAGTGCGAATGACAAAATTGTTTCCAAGGTCCGCTTGCGTTCAGTCAGCGGCGTCTTTAGAAATCGTTTACGGGCCGGGGTGTTGAAAAACAGATCCTTGACGCGGACCGTGGTTCCCCGTTCGTGCGGCGCTGGTTCGTTGGCGGTTGTCTGGTTCCCGTCGATGGTCACGCGCCACCCTTCGCCCTCCGTTTTTTCGCTCGACACAATTTCGAACCGCGACACGGCCGAAATACTCGCCAACGCCTCGCCGCGGAAACCGTACGTGGCGATGTGGAGTAAATCCTCCGATCGCTCGATCTTACTGGTCGAAAAATTCTTGGGCGCCAACAACACGTCGTCCGGTGCCATCCCTTTTCCGTCGTCCCGGACTTCGATCAGGTCTTCGCCGGCTCCCGACGTGCGGATGTGCACCCGCCGAGCGCCTGCATCGATGGCGTTTTCCACCAGCTCCTTTATCACAGACGCCGGGCGTTCCACGACTTCGCCGGCGGCAATTCTCCGTGTGACGTCATCTGGCAATGTACGAATCGTCGCCATGTGTGTCTCCTGGCTGTTTCCATACCCGAAAGCAACCACAAAGTAGCACGGGGACACGGCGCCGTACAGCCAAAGTACCCCTATCGGCGGGGTTTCGGTGTTTTTTCTGTTGAAAACCAGTGTGGATAAAAACGAAGGTCACCCGTTGGTTGGATCGTCTTGCCGGTAGGGCTCCAGGCCATTCTCGACCTCCTCGATCATGGCCTCCGGCGTCCGGGCGGTGCCGGGGTAGAAGTTGTGCGCGACCAGGACTTCCGAAGGTGTGATGCCGATGTCCGCTACGGAGGAGAAGTCTTTGAGCAAGTACAGCATGAGGCGCCCGATCAGAAAACGGATCCGGCGCGAACCTTCGAGTGACACCATGGCGAATGTATCCCGGCGGATCCATGAGCCGTAGTCGGTCTTGCGGGTCCGAGTCTGGATGCCGCGCGTGATCTCGTCGACCAATGCAACCGCGTCATCCTGGTGTTCTTCGAATAGCATGCCCAGGGGTACTATTTTGAGTAAAAGCAGCGAAAACGCGTGATGATAACGGTCGGAGCGCGACATCTCGCCCTCCATGACCTTTTTGAGCCGCACGAAATTGCCGCGTAGCACCTCGTCGTAGGTCATCGTCCCGCCGGGCGTCTTTTTCGATGCCGGCCCGCCCGGTCGCGATACCGCTCGAATCGCCGGTTCGACGATCGATACCACGTGTTGGATGATCGTCCGATCCAAGTCGGAAAATGTTGCGTCCTCCAGCGGATTGGCCGGTCGCTTGTCGTATGCGATGACCCCGCCGCGAAACTTGTCGTCGACGGTGATTGGGACCGCCAACATCGAGTGATACGCGGGTAGGCGTTCGGCCGCTTCCGGCGCGAAATTAAGGAAGGCCAGGCTAAATGCCTGCTGTGATTTCCTGAGTTTTAGAAACCGTTCGTCGTCTTCCTCGGCCCACGCGCCGGTGCGGTTGGGCGTGCTCTCGAATCGAGCCATTTTTCCGGAGGTTCCGTTGTTGTCATGTATACGAACCGACACGCGCTCGGCCTCCAGCACGTCGGCCACCAATCGGGCGGTAAAGTCGCAAAGGTCATCGAGCGTGTGGCACGTCAATAACACGGGCGCGGAGTCGGAGACCTTGCTCAATGCCTCTAACTCGCGCCGGAGGCTCTTCTCTCGCTTTTCCGACGCGATAAACCTGCTCAGCTCCAACGTCACCGAGTCCTTGATAACCAGGAACTCCTCTAGCTTGTGCGGATCGCTGAATTCGAGCATCACCACACCCAGCATATCCTTGAACGACAGGGGAACAAACGCAAACGACGACACCAACGGCGAGGGCTCGCCGTGGCGCTCCACCGACTCCGTCAGAACGATCGTTTTCCGCTCCAGAAACGCCCTGGACAGCGCGCCCCTTTCGCACCGGACCATTTCCGGTTCCGCCGTAAAGCGCCGATTGGACCCTCCCAACACCAGCCAATCGCCTTCGTGGGTTCCGACGAACACCTCGACGGTATCGGCATCGACCAGTTCGCCAAGGAGATTGGATATCAATGAGAATTTCGCCTGTGTCGAGATCGACTTCTCTGCCAACTCGCCCATCGATTGGCGGAGGTTCATTTCGCGGTGGCGGATCTGGGTCTCTTGGAGTTTGAGCGACTCGTTCAGTACCCGGGAAATTCGAACGCTGAGGCGCTGCAACGCCGCCAAACCTTCCTCGGTGAGCTCACGTTTCGCCAAATCCGACGAGACGTTGAGTACGCCCAAAAGCTTCGACTCCCACTCCAGCGGTACCGAGATCCCCGAGCGGATGTCCGCGCGATCCCTGTCGGCCGGGTAAAGCGGTTTGTCGGCCGATTCACGGATCAGCTTCCCTTTGCGATTCTTGGCCACCGCCCCGGCGATACCCTCCCCCAGCTTTTGGCGCGTGTTGCGGACCACCCGTTCGCTCAAACCGGTCGCGTATGCGATGTACAGTTCGCCGGATTCTTTGGAATAAAGCATGATCGAACCGGCGGTCGCGCAGGCGGCCTGGACCGACACGTCGAGAAGAAATTTGAGAAGCTTCTTGCGATCGAAGAGCCGCTCGAACGCTTCCAACGCATCCTCGACCGAGTACAGCTCGTCCTCGTGTTCCGGCTCCTCGGGCTCCGCGGATTTCGAACCTGCGGAGCCAAACATCGACATGGCTTCCGATTGGCTGACGACTTTCGCCCCCGTCGCCGATAGTTCCACCAGTTCGTCCTCGAACGTGCCTCTCGGCTCTGTCACCACGACGTATTCGACGGCGTCGAAGCCGGCAAGTTCTTCACGCCGGCTTGGACGAGGAATTCCCAGGATTTCGGCTATCTCCAACCCAACGGCGTTAGGATCTTTGTCGTACACATAGGCAATCTCCACCCCCGGCTGCTTGTGGAGCTCGCCCAACGCGTACAGGTCCTTCTCCTGTCCGCCGAGTATGCAACACCGTATTATATTGTGTGCCATTGTGTTACAATACACCCTTCATGTATTTCCGGAAGCTGTGGCTGCCGCCGGGTTACACGATTCGCCATAAATATAGCAAATAGTGGACCATAACGCCCGGTCGTGCCCCGTTGTCCGTTCAGTCGACGCACTTGGTCGAAGACTATCTTTCCAGTTGGTCTTTGAGCTTCTTGAGGAGTTGGAGGGCGTCGAGCGGCGTGGATCGGTCCACATCGAACCCCCGAACGGCGTCAGAGAGTTGTCGTAGCGCCTCGCCATCGTGAGACTCTTCCCGGGTCGTGTCCGTATCTTCCGACCGGGGTGGCGCGAACAGACTGAACTGGTCTCTGTCCCTGCCCACCTCGACTCCTCGCTGGAGGAGGTTTCGGCGCAGCTCCAGCGATGCCAGTATCTCTTCGGCGCGCTTGATGACCAGCGGCGGCAAACCGGCAATCTTGGCGGCGTGAATGCCGTAGCTCTTGTCGCTGGTACCCGGGACGATCTTTCTCAAAAAGACGATCCCGGACTCCCACTCTTTGATCGTGATCTTGAGGTTAACCATCCGCGGGTATTGATTGCGAAGCTGAGTGAGTTCGTGGAAATGAGTGGCGAACAGCGTGCGTGGCCGTGCCTGGGCTCCCTGCAACAGGTATTCGGTCACCGCCCAGGCGATGCTCAACCCGTCGTAAGTACTGGTACCCCTACCGATCTCGTCCAGAAGCACCAGGCTGCGGTTGGTCATCTTGTCCAATATGTTCGACGTCTCGTTCATTTCGACCAGAAACGTCGACTCTCCCCGGCTGAGACGATCGCTCGCCCCGACGCGGGTGAAAATCTGGTCGACCAGGCCGATGCGAGCGCGGTCCGCCGGTACGAATGACCCGACCTGCGCCATCAGCACGATGAGCGCTGTTTGACGTAGAAATGTGCTCTTTCCCGACATGTTGGGGCCGGTAATGAGCCCAAACTGCCTGCGGTCGGGATCGAGAACGATATCGTTGGGGACGAACGGTTCTCGTCCCAGATGCTCGAGCACCGGGTGTCGGCCCCCCGTTATGTCGATCAAGAGGGTATCGTCGACAACCGGCCGCTTGTAGCCGTACAACCGGGCGGCAACGGCAGCCGACTGGATCGCGTCGACCCTGGCGATCGATGCTGCGGCCCTTTGCAGTGCCCCAGTCATCCCGGCCACGTCGTCGCACAGGCGGGCGTAGATACGCTGTTCGCACTCGATCCGCTTGTCCTCGGTCTCCAGTATTACCTGTTCTTTTTGTTTGAGCGTCTCGGTGTAATATCGCTGTGCAGACACCAGAGTTTGTTTGGGCACATAGTCGTCCGGCACCTTGGCCGCGTGCGCGTTGGATACCTCGATGTAGTAACCAAAAACTTTGTTGTAACCGACTTTTAGACTCCCGATCCCCGATCGCTCGCGCTCGCGCGATTCCAGCTCGGTGATCCACTTTTTGGCTGCTTCACTGCCTTCGATCAGACCGTCGAGTTCGTCGTCGAACCCTTTTGCGACCACTCCCCCATCTCTCAGGTGACCGGGAGGATCCGGGACGATCGCCCGCGCGATAGTCTGGCACAGTTTGGAATGGTCACCCAGGTCGCGACTGGCCGTCGTAAGGTACTCCGATCTGCAGCGCTCGAGTGCTGTCGACAATTCCGGGATCTTTTCCAACGACTCCCGGAGGGCGTGAAATTCCCTCGGTATCGCCTTTCCGGCGGCGATTCGGGCCGACAGTCTTTGAATATCGGCGATGCCCTTGAGCGACCGCATGACCTCTTCGGCGAGACCGCTGTCGGAATATAGTTCCTGAACCGCGTCGAGCCGCGCCTCGATGAGCGCGACGACCGCCAGTGGTTTTTGCAGCCAGCGGCGGACCTCGCGTGCCCCCATCGGGGTCAGCGTCTTGTCAAACGTACGGATCAACGTCGCTTTTTCGTAGCCCCCGCGCAGCGGCTCGAACAACTCGAGGTTGGATATCGTTTCTTCATCGAGAGAGAGGAATGACACACCGGCGAGTTTGTCGATTGATACCACGTGAGGCATAACGGCGCCTCGAAGTTTGTAGCAGTGCTCTAGCAGCACACCGGCAGCGATTTTTTCCAGATCTGTCAGCTCGTTGGCGGACGGGTCGCTTTTGCCGAACTGGCGCTCAATCGCCGCCGTCGCCACAGGAAGCGCGAAGTCACCATCCTCTAACTGCGTGACAAAGGGTCGACCGAAGAACTCGACCAGATCATCGATCACGCGACGATCTCCGGCAGTTTGACACACCATCTCTTGGATACGCTTTCCCTGGATCAGGTGATGTAGACAATCGAGGTCCTCTTCGCCACACAGAAAGTCGCCAGTACTCACGTCGATAACCGCCAGTCCGGCACGATTGCCTTCGATGAGCAGCGACAGGCAGTAGTTGTTTTCCGTATCATCCAGCAATTGGCTGTTCATCGCCGTTCCCGGCGTGAGCACCTCTACGACTTCGCGCTTGACCAATCCCTTGGCTATTGCCGGATCCTCGACCTGATCACACACTGCCACCTTCTTCCCTGCGGACAGTAAGCGCGTTATGTAGGTTTCGGCCGCGTGAAAGGGCACTCCGGCAAGTGGAATCGGATTGGGTTTGTTTTTGTCGCGAGTGGTTAACGCGATGTTGAGGGTCGAAGCGACGTCGACGGCGTCCTCGTAAAACGTCTCATAGAAATCACCGACCCGAAACAGCAGGATACAGTCGTCGTATTGGGACTTGATCTCCCGGTACTGGGACATCAAAGGCGTCAGTTCGTTCATCGCGGCTCAGGGTAGTGTCATGATGGTGAAGTCTTCGTTCATGTCGCGGGCGATTTTTTTGCCTTTGGCCTGTGCCTCATCCCGGGTCCTGTAATACCCGTAGCGAACCCGGTGGTACTCCCGGTAGTTGATCAAATCGCTGTCGATTCTCGCCCCTGGATATACGCGTTTGATCTTTGCGGCCAATTTGATCGCGTTACCCCGGTCGCGAAATGAACCGAACTGAATGGTAAACCCAGACGTGAGTACCGCAACGTCCTGTGCCGCCTGGGGGGTGTCGGGCACAATCACTTCGGCTGGTGGCGCAGCAAAACGGTGGAGTTTTTCGGCTGCCAACACTGCCTCTGGAGTTCCGCCGAAATTGCTGATGATTTCTTCGTATTCCTCGGATGCTTGTTCTATTTCACCGCGGTTTTCCAAGCATTCACCGTAACGGTAGAGTGCCGTCGGGCTGATCATCGCGTTGGCCAGCGATTCGTAACGGGCGCATGCTTCGGCCTGACGGTCGAGTCCGGTCTCCACCTCGGCCAGCGAGAGGTAAGCCCAGGTCTTGAGTTTTCCGCGGCGTATCGACGCCAGGGGCTTGCGAGCTTCGCGATACCGTTCGAGCATGATAGCAGAGAGCCCCTCAAACAGGCACGCTTCCTCGGAGACATCGCACGCCCGCGAGTCACTCAAGATCTGGAACGACTCGCCGTAGTTTCCCAGGGCGTATTGGATCTTTGACAGTTCCAGTTGCGATCGCTTGGCCCAGTCGCCATCGGGATCGACATCGATCACCCGGCGGTATATCCGGCCTGCGTCGGCCACCGACGACCTCAAACCGGCCAGAAGAAACAGAGAGTGTTGGAGCACGTCGCCTGAAGACGACCGACTGAGGACACTCAGCGTGGATTCTGCTTCGGCGTAACGGGCCTCACGAAGGTAGTTCTCGGCCCTGTCGAGCGGCGATCGCTCACTTTGGGCACGCGGTGCCGCCGTCACCACGGCGACAAACACTGCGGCGATGGCGATAATCTTATACACCATTATCTTCGGAAAAAGAATCGAACGCGTTGCACCTCAAGCAGTGCCAACGCATCCCCGTGGTTTGAAGCTCGCACTGGCCGCAGACGTAATGGTTTGATCTGGCAGCCGCGATGGCTTCATTGTCCTCCAAAAACTTTTCCAGTTCCTCGCGGTCTTTGTGAGTTGCGTACAGCGAAGTCAACAACAACGTCGACCCCATCGACTCCGGGTGCATGCCACGGAATTCTTCCAAGAACTCGATTGCCTCTTCCCCTCGCCCCTGCTTTTTGTAGAACGAGGCCAGTGCCAACGTCGCGTATTCATCCCACTGTCTGGTCTCTAAAACGGCGCGGTAGACGGCTTCGATATCTCCGAATGTGCCTCGTCGGAACATCACACGTTCGATGTTACGGAGCGCTTCGGCCGATAGTTCGGGAGACAATAGCGCCGCTTTTTTCCAATGCGCCAACGCCTCGTTTTCGTTGTCCATTTTCTCTTCGAGGTTTCCCATCGCCAATCGGGTGGAGGCGCTGTTTTCATCGTGCTTTAGAGCCCTCTGCAGCAACTTTCGTGATTCCTTCAGGTCGGTTTCTTCGGCCTTCTGCTCACCCGCCGTGCACAGGTAAAGAGCCAACTCGCGGTCGCCAATGGCGCCCAGGCGTTTGACTTCTTTGAGATAACGATAGGCCTCCTCCGGCTTGCCCAGGATGTGGCTCTCCTTGGCCAGCATTTTGAACACTTCGGTGTCCTTTAGACCCATACGTTTGACGGCAGTCTCCAAAACCTCTACCGCCTGGCCAGGATTGCTCAGTTTGGAGTAGTCCTGTGCAATGTTGACGAACAGCTCTATTTTTTCCTCGCGTGTCAGATCCGTCTTGACGGTGAGATTTCTGTGAATCTGAAGGGCCTTGGCGGGGTCGCCATCTTCGCGCAACAACCGTCCCAGTCTGATATACGCGTCCGTGGGAGCCTTACCCGTTTTGATCGACTGCTGGAGGTACTTGAATGCGTCCGCTCTCTGACCGTCCACCAGCGCTTTGAGGCCCCACACGTATGGGTCGCCGGCGCGCTTTTCGCGACCGGAACCCCGCCGCGCCGCGGTGTAGAACACGGCGAACGCCGCCACCACAATGACGCCGGCGACAATGTAAATGGTCGTCGTATCTAACATTATTCTGTCCGTTGTCTCAGAACCTCGTATCCGATTCACCCACTGCCGGCTCGGCTTCCTCGAGCGGCAAACTACGGAGTGCGGCGAGTTCTTTTTCCAGTCGGGTTACTTCCCTGCGGTGTCGGCTGATCTGGTTTCTGAGCGTGAACTCATTTAGTACCCAGATCAGGAATGAAAACACCATTCCGATGGCAAAAACCAGGAGCAGCAACAGATTGAGATTGAGGCCAATGAACTCCTTGTTGAAAAACTTGAAATCCACTCGCTGGTCGGCGTTGTTCATACCGACCCACAGAAACGCGATAACTCCGACGAGAATGATCAGGCTCCGGATGAACCACACGACAAAGCCTCCTTGCTAGCGGTAGAAACCGAGTAAATCATCTCCGTTTTTGATAGTTACGTCAAGAAACAATCCGGAACCCGACAAACAAAAGAGGCCGAATTCATCGGCCCCTTTGTTTTTCGATCCGGCTTCCAAACGCGATGCATTGCAACCTATTCGCGTTTCTCACCCGTTTCGTCCGGTTCCGAGTCCTCAGCTTCTTCCGTCTCTTCGACGGGTTCTGAAGGTGTAGGCTCTTCGGCAGCGGTGTCGGAATCGGCTTTCGGGTCGGTCTCGGCGGTGGTGCCCTTCGTCTCCGAATTCGTATCCGGTACAGGCTCGGCTGCCACCGTCTCTGGCTCATCTTGCTCGGCGGTTGCGCCTGCGACAGTTTCGGGCTCTGTCGCCGAAACAGCTTCGGTAAGAGGTTCTTCCGCTTTCGCTTTGGCTCCGGCTTCGGCTTCGGTCGCCATGGCCTCGCTTGCTTCCGACGTGTCGGACGTTTCCGCCTCGATTTCAGCCGCTTCGGTCGATGCGACCGCCTCATCACCTTCGGCTTCGGCTGTCGCCGCCGCAACGGCTTCCTCCGGCGTCTCCTCGATTGACTGATCTTCGGCCGTTCCCTCTTCTGCAGGTTCTTCCACCCGCTCCTTTAGCGGAAACTTGTCGAGAAATTCTTGAACTTCTTCCTCGCTCAACTTACGCAGGAATGCCGAAACGCTCAGTACGATCCTCTTGTTTTTGGGATCGACTTTGATGACCCGCAGCGGAAGTATGTCAGCGACGGCATATCGCTCCTCAGGGTGGCGCATTTCTTCGAAGCCCATCTGCCCGACGGGAACGAAGCCCTCAACGTCTGAGCGAAGTTCGACGACCGCACCGCGATCGAGAATACGTGTGACCGTGCCTTCCGTGTCGGTGTCCGAAGCAAATTCTTCGGCTAACCCGTCCCACGGGTTCTCGGTCAGCTGTTTCATGCCAAGGCTGATACGTTTTTTGACCTGGCTGATATCGAGCACCAAGATGTCGATGACGTCGCCCTTTTTCACAACCTCACTCGGATGTCGGACTCGTTTCGCCCACGACATATCTGAGATATGAAGCAGGCCGTCGATTCCCTCCTCGATCTCGACGAATGCGCCGAAATTCGTGAGGTTCCGGACCGTACCCGTCAATTGCGTGCCAATCGGATACTTCTGCTCGATCGTCGTCCATGGGTCAGGCTCAATCTGTTTGAGCCCCAGCGAGATTTTCTGATTGTCCTTGTCTACCTTGAGGACGACTGCTTCGACTTGTTGTCCCACGTTCAAGATGCGCGACGGGTGTTTTACGTGTTTGGTCCAGGACATCTCCGAAATGTGGATCAGTCCTTCCACACCTTTCTCCAGCTCTATAAAAGCGCCGTAATCGGTGATGCTCACGACACGCCCTTCGATTCTACTACTGACCTGATAGCGTTCATCGACCCCATCCCATGGGTAAGGCGTGAGCTGCTTGAGCCCCAGTGATATTTTTTCGCGCTCTTTGTCGAAGTCCAGAATCTTGATCTCCACTTCGTCTCCGATTTGGACAACCTCCGACGGGTGGCCGATGCGGCCCCACGTCATATCGGTTAGGTGGAGTAAGCCGTCGACGCCGCCGAGATCCACGAACGCGCCAAAATCGGTGATGTTTTTGACGCTTCCCGCGCGGACCTGTCCGACTTCGAGCTCAGCGAGGAGGGTGCGTTTCTGTTCTTCACGCTGTTCTTCCAAGACGACACGGCGCGAGATAACGATATTCCGACGCCTTCTGTTGATCTTTATAATTTTGAACTCGAGCGTCTCTCCGATCAGTTCGTCCAGATTGGGCACCTGTCTCAACGCGATCTGGCTGCCGGGCAGAAACGCGTCAACACCGAGCAGGTCGACTACCAAGCCGCCCTTTATCCGGCGTTTGACCGTGCCTTCCATGATGTTGCCACTCTCATGGGCGTCTTTTATCTTGCCCCAGACCTTGAAGAAGTCCGCTTTTTCCTTGGAAAGAACGACTAGTCCATCCTGGTTTTCCAGTTTTTCCAGATAGACGTCGAACTCGTCGCCGATGTTAATCGTGGGGACGTTGCGGAACTCGTGTGCCGAAATAGTGCCTTCACTCTTGAAACCGACGTCGACGATGATTTCTTTTTCTCTGATTTCGGATATCGTACCGGTGACGATTTGGCCCTCCGTGAAGCTCATAATCGTCTTCTCGTACTCCTCAACAAATTCAGCCGCTTCCGAACCCGCTTCGACGTCAATATCGGTGTCGTCATCCAACGACTCGAGAACCTCGAACGACGCATAAGCCGGCGAACGGAGCTTCCGCGCCGGACCTTGCGTTGGTTTCTTTTCACCTCCTCCCAAAGGGATTTCGCTTTTTTCGGGCGTAGTACTAGACCCGAGTGATTCTTCCACCATAAAAAAACCGCCTCCTTGAATATGGGATTTCCGGGAAAACCGGATTCGGATATGATAATAAGACCGGCCCGCTAATGCAAGTGGAAAAACCTAAAGGGTTTGGGCGTCGTGCCCCGCTACTGAGCGAACTCCACCTCGTCCTTGAGGACTTGAATCGCCTCCATCACCATTTCGCTGTACGCGCGGTAGCTGTCCCTGTCCTTGAACTCTTCCGAGGTCCCCTTGGCCAGACGGATCGGCCGTCCCTGGACCACGCGCAGCGGCACTCGCCGGATCAGGCAGCGTGACAGACGATCCGTCCCTTGGACGTAAACCGGTACCACGGCCACACCTGTGGTCACCGCCAGGAGCCCAACCCCTCTTTTGGGCCGCCCCAATCGCCCATCGAATTGCCGTTGGCCCTCGGGGAATATCATCAGCGACCGACCGGCATTGAGGAGATCGATCGACCGTTCGACCGCTTCTCGATCGAAAACCCCCCGGCGCAATGGCATCGTATTAACGCTTCGTAACAACCAACCAAAGAGCCGGTTCTCGAACAAAGTCGATTTGGCGATGAAATGGACTTCGCGAGGTAGCGTTGAACCGATCGAAGGTGGGTCCGCATAAGCTACGTGATTGCAGGCATATATATAGTTTTCTTCATAGTCTACATCCATCTTGCGGTCGACCCGGAGTCCGAAGACGACCCGAAACATACTCCTGGCCAGCCATTGCCCAAATCGGAAGTAGGGTCTTTTTTTGGCGAACGAATTACGACGTTTAGGCACCAGACCGGCGAGGCCGGCGGCGGTTTCCCGGACAATGCCGACGATTCGGCCGACCTGCTCCTCGATGCTCAGATCGGTGGTGTCCACCTCCACCGACCCCACGGCGCGCCTAAGCGGGCTCGTCTCGCGAGCAGAATCGTAATCGTCGCGCCGAACGATGTCGCGCTCCACTTCCCCAGCGTCGACCTCGACCCCGCTCTCGCGCAGCTCCTTTAGACGCCGCTCGGCGCGGACGGCGGTAGAGGCCACCAGGAAGATCTTGACCTCTGCGCTGGGCAGGACGACCGTTCCGATATCACGGCCTTCGAGAACGACCCCACCGGCCTCGGCCAACGAACGCTGTTGGCGGACCATGGCGGATCTTACCGACGGGTGTGCGCTCACCGGCGACACCGCTCGCGTCACTTCCGGTGTGCGGATGTCTCGGCTGACATCCTCGCCGTCGGCAGAGACGGTCTGCTCGCCGTCGTTACTTTTCCCAAACGTAATTTGGATCGAGCCGGAGAGATCTCCGCAAGCGTCGCCATCATCCGGGTCGACGCCGGCGCGAAGAGCTTTCAGGGCTACTGCGCGGTACATCGCGCCCGTGTCGATGTGCCGGTACCCCAACTCCCTCGCGACACGTTTCGCCGTCGTGCTCTTACCCGAGCCTGCGGGTCCGTCGATGGCGACAACGATGTCCCGTAGAATATCTTCTTGAGAATAGGTGGATTGTCTCAATGACCTTCAACCGAGTATAGCTCTTGCTGCCGCGATGAGCCGGTTGTTCTCTTCGACCGTGCCGATGGTGATCCGGTACGTATTTCTCGACGAACCGAACTGCCCCATTCGCCTCACTACAACCCCACGATCGTACATCTCCTGAAACAGGTCTGTCGTTCGGTCGCCCAGATCAACGAACACGAAATTCGCTTGGGAAACCGGGCATTCGAGTCCTAGCGAGAGCATCACCTCGCGGACGCGACCGCGTTCTTCGATGGTCTCTCTCGCCATCGGCCGCAATTCGTCGGCGACTTCGAGTGCTGCCAGCCCTGCCGCCTGGGCGACTCGGTTCACATTAAACGGCTGGCGTATCTGGTGGAGCGTCTTGATCACCGCCGGATCGGCTATCGCGTAACCGATCCGAACGGCGGCGAGAGAGTAGAATTTCGAAAACGTCCGCAAAACAATGATCGTGTTGCGGTGTTGGCGCAGCGCCAGTGAGTCGGGATAGTCTTTTGCATCGACGTAGTCGTAATAAGCCTCGTCTATAACGACCAAAATATCTTCAGGCAAGCCATTGAGAAACTCGTCCAACTCACTCGCCGTCGTGTATGTCGACGTCGGGTTGTTGGGATTACAGATGAACACCATCCGTGTCTTGTCGTTGACGGCCGCGCGCATTGCCGGCATATCGAGCCGGTAGGCCTTGCAGTCTATCCCGATCCCTGAGACGTCGCATTGCTTGCACACCAGGCCGTATACGATAAAGCTGGGAACCGGGTAGATGACGTTTTCATCCTCGTGCACGAATGCCCGCACCAACAGGTCGATGATTTCATTCGTGCCGTTTCCCACCATGATCTCTTGAGGTGTCACACCGTATTTCTCCGCCAGCGCGACGACGAGATCGGGGCTACCGGAGGGTGGATATCGATTGGCATCCTTTAACATGTTCATGACCGCTTCAACTACATGCGGATGGGGTGCCATGGGGTTTTCATTCGAGGAGAGCTTCGCGTGCCCCTCTTCGTCGATTCCTGGCTCGTAGATCATGATGTCGCGCAGGTGCCGCCTCACTAATTTCTCAATGTCCATTTGTATTAGCTCCTATGGAAACTATTCTTCGGAGACGTTCGAGCTCCTTCTTTGTCAAAGGCCTGACAGAGCCCAACGGAACATTTCTTATTGAAATCGGCCCGAAGTTCGTTCTTTTGAGTTTGACCACTTTCAGTCCGACAGAATCGCACAGATTGCGTACTTGTCGGTTGCGGCCCTCTACCAGCGTAATTTTCAGTATCGTTACCTTATCGAGACGTTTCACCAGTTCCACCGACGCGCGCGTACGACGCGACGGCGCCTGCGGATCCAGCCCGCCGACCATTTTTTGCATACGTTCCAGTTTTGTGTCACTGTACCCGCCTCTGACCCGAACGAGATATGATTTTGGTATGCCAAACCTCGGATGCGTCAGCCGATAACACAGCAGGCCGTCGTTCGTGACCAGCAGCGCACCGGTCGTGTTGATATCCAAACGCCCCACCGGGAACAGCCTCTTGCGGATGTGAAATTTTTTACACATATCGATCACAGTCGGCCGGCCCTCCGGATCGGACACGGTGGATACGACGCCGGTAGGTTTGTGGAGTAGCAGTACGAGGCTTCGGGCGGGTTTGTCCAATCTGACGCCGTCAACTTCTACGGAGTTGTCGCCGGGCACTACTTTTACACCCGGTGTGCGAACGCGTTTCCCGTCGACCCGCACCTTGCCGGCGGCAATGAGCTCGTCGCATGCACGGCGTGATCCGACGCCTAACTGTGCGAGAAATCGGTTGAGACGAACCGGTTCAGTATCACTCGTCACGGTCATCTGTTTTCCGGGCCATCGAGCTATCTTCGCCCATCGATTCGTTCTCCGCAGCGGTGTCGGAGTCGTCGGTGTCAACGCCGTCGTCCTCCGGCGATCCCAATGGACGGTGGTACGGCTCATCGATATTGGGGCCCAGTCTGGCCGCCGACGGCGATATCGCTACCTCTTCGGGAGCCTCAATGGAATCTTCATCTACAATTGCCGCAGCCTCCCCGGAAGCTTCAATGGAATCTTCATCTGCCATTGCCGCAGCCTCCTCGGAAGTTTCGCTAAAATCCACGTCGGTTTCCGCAGCGACATCTCCGTTGTTCACTTCCGACACGGCGCTTTCTTCCCTTTCGAGGATCGCTTCTAACTCTTCCAAGCTCGGGAGATCTTTGAGCGAGTTTAAACCGAGGTATTCCAGAAACTCCTGCGTGGTGCCATACAAAAACGGCGCCCCCAGCACCTTTGCTTTGCCGGCGATTCGAATCAGAGACCGTTCCAAAAGGTTTCCGATCACTCCGCCGCACCCCACGCCTCGGACGTTCTCCACCTCCGCTCTGGTGATCGGCTGCTTGTACGAGATGATTGCGAGCGTTTCGAGCGCCGCTTTCGATAAACGCAGTTTTCGCCGCCCGGAATAAAGCCGGGCGATGTAAGGCGCGTATTGCGAACGGCTCGAAAGCTGGTAACCGCCGGCAACCTTCTCCAGCACGATGCTCCACGACTCGTCGTCGAATTGTTTGGCCCATCGCTCGACAGAGTTTTTTATATCTGACGCGGCAATATCGTCCAGTATCCCCGTCATTTTCCTCAAAGACAACGGTTCGTCGGCCGAAAACACCAACGCCAGGACGATATTATCGAGGTTATCGTTATCCATTTTTGTCCACCGTTCCAGTGTCGTCGCCGGGTGGCGTCGTATCCGCGAGGCCTCCCTCGTCGGTCGTTCCCATGGGAAGGCCGAAATCCCCGCCGCGATACAGCCAGATTGCACCAAATGCCGAATCCTGCTTGATTTTGATCTGTGCGTGCTTGATCAGTTCCAGTAACGCGATCAGCGTGACGATCAATTCCATACGAGAAACGCCCTTCGAAAACAGATCCTTGAATAGGACTTGTTGGTCCTGTCGGAGCGCCTCCAAAACAGCGATGATCTTCTCTTCGATTGTGAACTCTTCGAGTTCGATCTCTCTTACATCTGAACTCTCGAACTCTCGCATGATCTCCTGAAACGCCCTCATCAGATGATAAAGGCTGAGATCGATCACCGGTTCCTCTCTGTACGATTTCACTTCGTCTGGCACCGGCCTACGAAATATCTTTCGGCGTTCTTCCTCCATCTCCTTGAACGTCTTCGCCGCTTCGATCATTTTCTTGTATTCCAGAAGGCTGCGCACCAGCCCTTCCCGCGGATCCTCTTCTGTGTCATCATCCCTGCGCAACAACATCTGCGCCTTTATCCTCATTAGAGTTGCGGCCAACACAAAAAACTCGCCCGCCAGTTCGATTTCCATCTGTTCCATCGAGTCGAGGTATCCGATGTACTCCCGCGTAATCCTCGCGATCGGAATGTCGTAGATGTCGAGGTTGTCGCGACGTATGAGATAGAGGATGACTCCCAGTGGAGCGCGGATTCCCTCGAGCTCTGTTTTGTAGCCGTTCGACGTCGGTTCAGCCAAAGTGCATCCTCTCCCTAACCATTTCGAGCGTTTCGACGGCTCTTTGCCTGGCCTTCTTGTCCCCTTCGGCGACTATTTCATCCACGACGCCGGGTGTCGACTCCAGGTCCCGTCGCTTTTCGCGAAGCGGCTCCAGGAAGCTGGCGATCGCTTCTCCCGCTTTTTTCTTGCAGTCGACGCAACCCAAGCTGGCGGTGGTACAACCGTCGTATATTTCTGAGGTGTTTTCCGGCCCGAATTTTTTCCAGTACGTGTATATCAGGCAAACCTCTGGACGGCCTGGGTCGTCCCGGCGTCTTCGCTGCGGATCGGTGAACGCCGTGCGGATTTTCTGTTGGATTTCATCGGGCGAGTCCGCCAGCTCTATCGTATTGCCCAACGACTTACTCATTCGTTTTCCGTCCACACCGGGAAAACGTCCGAACGGCGTGAGCAATCCCTCCGGCACCGGAAAGACCTCGCCAAAAACGCGGTTGAATTTGCGCGCTATCTCGCGGGTGATCTCTATGTGCGGAAGCTGGTCTTCGCCCACCGGCACCGCGCGCGCTCGGTAGATGAGGATGTCGGCCGCCTGCAACACCGGATAGCCCAAGTGGCCGTAGCTGATTCCCTCCTTGGATACGAGATTGAGGTCGCGGATCTGTTCTTTGAGTGTCGGGTTCCGCTCGAGACGCGCTTGCGTCGTCAGCATGGCGAACAGCAGGTACAACTCCGCGTGTTCTTTGACGTGAGACTGCACAAAGATCGTAGAGACCTCGGGGTCGAGACCCGCGCTGATCCAATCGACGATCATCTCACGTGTGTTGATGGGGATGCTCTCCGTGTGTTCGAAATCAGTGGTGAGCACGTGCCAGTCAGCCACCATGAAATAGCACTTGAATTGATCCTGCAGAGCCACCCAATTCTCCAGCGCGCCGGTGAAATTTCCCAGGTGTAATCTCCCCGTCGGGCGGTTGCCGCTGAGTATGATCTTCTTCTCGTCAGTCATTTGCCTTGTCGCTTTGGTACTGCAACGACGGGTTTGTGGGATTCTGGTCGCAAATTAGCCCGATTCTATGCGGTGTTATGCGGAGTGTCAAGGACGCTCGTGGCTGCCAGCAACATTAACGTCTGGGGTGGAACGCCCGGTGCACTTCGATGATGTGGCGCGCGTCCACGGCGGTGTATATCTGCGTTGTCGAGATATCAGCGTGGCCGAGTAGTTCCTGCACGTGTCTCAGATCCGCCCCGCCTTGAAGCAAATGGGTGGCAAACGAGTGTCGTAAGATGTGGGGACTGATTCCGGCTATAATCCCGGCCGCGGTGGCGTATCCCCGGAATTTATTGTAGAAACCAATCCTTGAGATGGGCCTGCCGTGATGGTTGAGGAAAACGTTTGGCAACCGCCGGTGTCGCGCCAACGCGGGGCGTCCTTTTGAAAGATAGCGATTCAATGCTCTGTCGGCGTGGCGGCCGAAGGGGACCACCCGTTGCTTGCCGCCTTTTCCCCTGACGACCATCAACCTCTCTCCGTCGACCATCGACTCCATCTGCAGACCACACAGTTCGCTCACGCGTAGCCCGGCGCCGTAGGAGAGTTCCAACATGGCCCGGTCTCGCAAACCGAGCGGTGTCGTTAGATCGGGTTGCTCCATGAGCGCTTCGATCTCACCGATCGTGAGGACCTTAGGAATCCGCTTCCCTCTCTTTGGGCTGGTGATCTCGCTAATCGCACTGGGCTCAAGAAGGCCTTCGCGGTAAAGAAAGCGATGGAACTGCCGAATGGCGGATATGGTCCGAGAGCGCGACGACGCTTTGAGGCCTTTTCTGGAGAGCCTGGCCAGGTGGTACTCGACGGCTTCGTCTTGAATGGTTCGCGTCGTCCGGACCCCCATCCCCTCAAGGGTGTCGAGGTATTGCCGCAGGTCCCTCCCGTAGGCCTGAATGGTGTTGGGCACCAGCCCCCGTTCGATCACCAGGAAATCGAGGAAGGCATCCAGAGACGTATCTAGGGTGTTTTCCTTCACTTTTGCTTGACGGTTGGGTTGTGGACTAGTATCTTCTAGCGACCATTATTGAGGAGGAATACGGAATGCCACAACATAAATCGGCTAAGAAACGGGTCAAAACGAACCTGAAGTGCCAGATCCGCAACCGAGCGGCCAACAGTGCGCTGCGCCGGGCGCTGCGGGAGTACAGAGACCTCCCGGCAGAGAAGCGCGCGGAGTCCTATGCGGAAATCCAGTCGCTTCTGGACAAGGCCGCGGCCAAACGGTTCATCCCCAAAAATCGCGCCGCGCGCATGAAATCTCGCCTCACCCCGTAGCCGCCATCGATCCAAACTTGGCACCGACAGCAAAGCCCCGATCCCTCGGGGCTTTTCGATTTTCTCTCTCTCCCCTTTTCTTCTCGGCGCGCCGCGGCCGCTGTCTAAAGGACCGCTTGCGGTACCTCCGTGGTTTTAGGGCCGACCGACCGCCGGTTTCGTGGTTCTTGGGGCCG
>CBDVBX010000015.1:0-29232 GCA_965372335.1 uncultured bacterium
GGTCGGCCCGAGACCACAGGAGTGCTCCTCCAGCTATGCGCCCCAGAACTGCGGAAACCCGCGGTCGGTCGGCCCAGCACCTCGGAAAAGGATCCGCAGAGGGCCTGCAGATCGTGGCGCACCACACTCCCGGAGAGCCCTCGGTGTCGCCAAAGTGACGGAAAAGCGGTACGGATCGTGCATAACCTACCTTGCACACTCAATTTGGCAATATAGCGACCATGCCCATACTGGAACTAAAAGACATCAAGAAGTCGTTTCGACAGGGATTCCTGGGACGACGCATCGACGTGCTGCGCGGCGTGTCACTCACCCTCGAAAAGGGGGAAGTGTACGGATTTCTGGGTCACAATGGCGCCGGCAAGTCGACCACCATCAAACTGGTGCTGGGACTCCTACGCCCCGACGCCGGGAGCGTCACCGTATTTGGTGAGGGAGGTGTCAGCCCGGACAATCGGGGCCGGATTGGGTACCTCAGCGAGGAAATCGGCCTGTACCCGTACCTCAATGGTGGCGAGATGCTCCGGCTGGTCGGTGAGCTGTTCCGGTTGCGTGGCGCCGCCTTGGGTGTCCGGATCGACGAACTTCTGGAAGCCGTCGGACTGGCCAGCGACCGCAAGCTGCGGATCAAACACTACTCCAAAGGTATGCGCCAGCGTCTCGGAATCGCGGCGGCGCTGATGAACAAACCCGAGCTGCTCTTGCTCGACGAACCGTACGGCGGCCTCGACCCCGTGGGGCGGCGGCAGCTCCGCGAACTCCTGCTGGAACTCAAGAAACAGGGAACGACCATCCTGTTGAGTTCCCACATCGTCCCCGATGTGGAGGCCGTTTGCGATCGGGTGGGGATTCTCTCCGGAGGTGTGGTCGCCTGTTGCCTCGATTTGAACGACGTTTACACACAGGAATTGGACGAGGTGGAGGTAACCGTGACCGGTATCGACGCCCGGAAGATCGTTCCGGCACACGACGGAACCGAACAGGTCGTCTCGGGCGAGGGTGTCACCATTCTACGGTGTAAGGGTGCCGCCAAACTACAACCACTCATTACCGAGATTTACCGCGAGGGCGGCACGGTCGTCGAAGTCAAACCTCTCAAACTCGATCTCGAGGACATCTTCGTAAAAGCGATCTCCGAGCGGACGGACGAGCGAACGGAGAACGAAAAGAAAAAGTCCGACGAGATGGCGTTTACTCGCTAAGCATAAACTCAAGGATCACCCATGCCCATCATTACGCTGGCCAAGTACACAATCAAAGGGTACATCAAGGAGCGCATCCTGTTGGTGGTGCTGATCTTCGCCTTTTTGCTGATGGCGGCTTCCTACGTCCTGTCGCCGTTGGCCGTGGGCGCCCAGCAAAAAATCGTCATCGACATCGGCCTGGCGGCGATTCCGCTCTTCGGCGTGCTGCTAATCGTGCTACTGGGGGCGGGGACATTTTATCAGGAGAAGGAGCACGGAATCCTCGAAGGGCTTCTGGTCAAACCCATCACACGGGCCGACTTCGTCATAGGTAAGTGGGTGGGCACCGTGCTTACCGTCGTCCTGGTGATGCAACTGATGGCGGTGGTATATCTGTTTGTGATGTGGCTATCCGGCGCGGTGTTCTCAAAGAACATCTTCTGGGCGATCTATCTTTCCATGTTCGAGATCGCGCTGATCGCGTCGGTGCTCTCGTTTTTCTCGTCGTTTACCTCTCCCGTGTTGGCTTCGTTCTTTACCATCTGCACGGCCGCCGCTGGGCACCTGAGCAAGGACCTGCTTCTGTTTGCCGAACGATTCGACGGCATGGTGCCGAAAATCTCGGCGCACGTCGCATATTACGTGCTTCCCAACTTGGGACTGTTCAACGTCCGCGAAGAAGCCGTGCACGGCCTACCGCTCGCGGAGGGATTCATTGGTTCCGTTACCGCATACGGCTTATTTTACACCGCGGTCATGCTGTTTCTGTCGGCGTTTATATTTCGGACCAAAGAGATACACTAGCCATGCGGACCACGCGCAGAAGTGCCCTCGTAACAGGCGTCATTTTTGTCGTCGTCTTGGCCGGCGCTGTCGTCACAACCGTCAATGTCGAGCGTTATAATTCCCGGCCCTATTTGTACGACAACCTCTATCTGCCTTCCGGGAAGTTCCTCGAGCAAGTTTCGCTCGGCTACAAGCAAATCGTCTCCGACATGATCTGGTTCTCCGCCATCCAGTACTACGGGGGCTACCGCAAGGAGGAACACGACCTTGCCTATTTCGAGGGACTGATCGACCTGGTCACCGACCTCGATCCACACTTCATTTTTCCGTACATGTTTGGTGCGATCGTGATGTCTCAAGATATGGAGAGCTTTGACGCCGGTATCGATATGTTGCGCAAGGGCATGCATCACAATCCCACCGAGTGGGAGCTGCCATTCGAGATCGGTTTCCTCAGTTTCGTAGACGCCCGCGACCACGATATGGCGGCCCGGTACTTCGATCTGGCCTCTCGTTTGCCCGGCGCCCCAGACTTGACCCGGCGGTTCGCAGCGTTTGTGTATTCAAAGGCAGGACACGACCAATTGTCGATCCGCATGTGGGAGGAATTGAAAGAGACGACCGACGAACCGTACATGAGAGAGCTCGCTGAGCGCTATCTCGAGGACTTGCGGCATAAGCAGCAGGACGAGCAAAAAACATTGCAGGGGGGCGGTCGTGACAGGATTTGAATGGTACCCGATCACGGTGGCGTTCGCTTTTGGTGCCGTCATCGGGAGTTTTCTAAACGTCGTGATTTGCCGTCTTCCCCTCGGCCAGTCCATCGTCCGGCCGGGGTCTCGTTGTCCTCAATGCAAGCAGCCGATTGCGTGGTATGACAATATACCGATATTGAGTTACGCGGTGCTCCGCGGCCGCTGCCGTAACTGTGGCTGGCGGATACCCGCTAAGTATCCAGTGGTCGAGTTGCTCACCTCCGCCTCCGCCGCGGGAATCGTGTGGCGGTACGGCCCCTCACTCGAGGCCGTTTGGATTTTCGCATTCGTCGCCGTGATGATCACCATCACCGCCATCGATTGGGCGCACCAAATCATCCCTGACCCGATTTCGTTGGGCGGTGTCATCCTGGGATGGGTTGGCGCGGCCGTGTGTCTGGACTTGGGACTGGTCCAGTCGTTCGTGGGTTCGCTGGTGGGTGCCGGCGTGATCCTGGCCATCGCCGGGTTGTACAAGGCGATTCGCAAGACCGACGGGATGGGGGGCGGCGATGTCAAACTCATGGCAATGATTGGCGCCTTTCTCGGCTGGCAAATGGTGTTGCCGGTGCTGTTTATCGCGGCGCTTTTCGGCAGCCTCTACGGTGCCTACCTCATGCGATCGGGCAGGGACGGCAAGACGGCGGTGGCGTTTGGGTCATTTCTCGCTCCAGCCGCCTGTTTGATGATGTTCGTTGGCGAGCGGATCCTGGATCTCTACCTCGGTCTCGGCCAATCTTAGTTCCTGTTGGGGCCAGCCCGGCCATTTTGACCGCCGCATTGCATCCGACAGATGCAAATTGCAAACCGCCTACTGCTGGTGGTGGCTGCCAGGGCGGCACCGGGATCTTTTGTCGAGGCATTCGCCGTAACCTACTAAGGAATAATAAGTTGTCATTGGACGCGATCGACCCGGGCCCGGTATTTTGCTGGCATATTTGTTGCGTTGCACCGCCCGGCAACGCGTTTCATAAACCGAAATAGAGGAGTTCGTCTACCCGAAATTACGGCCAATTGTCTGTAGTTCAACGGACGGCGAGTCCACAAGCTACCCAAGGCTGGTGAACCATGAAGCTGTTTTCGAAAAAGAGCAAGTCGTCGGTCGGTTTGGACATCGGCTCCAGCCTCATCAAGGTGGTGGAAGTTGATCACTCCAAAGGCGAGCCGGTCTTGACCAAGTACGGTGTCATCAAACTCCCGCCCGAAGCGATCGTCGAGGGCGAGATGATGGACCAGAGCCTGGTGATCGAGGGAATCCAGGAGTGTTTGACGAAGGCGGGGATCACCCAGAAGGAAGTTGTCACCGCCGTGTCGGGTCGCGCCGTTATCGTCAAGAAAGTCGTGATGGACAAGATGAACCCCGACGACGCCAAAGAAGCGATCTTCTGGGAGGCCGAGCAGCACGTCCCGTTCGATATCGACGACGTGTGTCTCGATTTCCAAGTCCTCAAAGAGGACGTCGGTGCCAACCAGATGGAGATCCTTCTGGTCGCGGCGAAGAAAGACATGGTCAATGCCCATGCCACTATCATCCGAGACGCGGGTCTACAGCCAGTCATCATCGACGTGGATTCGTTTGCCGTCCAGAACGCTATCGAGACCTCCGGCGATAGCGATGCCGGTCTGGTCACAGGACTGATCAACATCGGCTCCGACGTGACGAACATAAATATCGTACAAAACAACATCCCATACTTTACGCGGGACCTGAGCGTCGGGAGCAACGTCTTCATCGAAGCCATTCAACGCAATCTAGGCGTTGACTTCGAAGAGGCCGACGCGATGCTCAGCGGCGAAGCCGAGATCGAGGACGAAGAACGACTGATCAACGTTGTTTCCGAAGCGGCCGAAGAAATCTCGATGGGCATCGAGAGGTCGCTGTCATTTCTCAAGACCGCAGGCGATGCCGATCAGATCGACGAAGTGATACTCAGCGGCGGCGGAGCGCGCATCCCCGGTCTCAAGGACATCCTGTCCGAAAAACACAACATCGAATTCAAGGTGAACAATGCCATCAATCGGATCGACCGAGCCGAAAACCTATTCGAGGACGCCGGTGACGAAATGGAAAGGGTGGGGCCGCTTCTCACCGTTGCCTTGGGCTTAGCTCTAAGGAGGGAGGGCGAATAATGATCAGAGTCAATCTGCTCCCGCAGGAGGACAAAAAGTCCCGGAGAAAGATCAGCCTGCCGTCGGTCTCGGGTGGCGCTGTGGTGTGGGGGGTCGTCGTCGTCGTCCTGTACGCGGGCGTTGTGCTGTCGGTCTCGGCACTCCAGGTCAAGAAGCTCAAGGGGCTAGAGCACAAGATCACTGATGCCAAGGAAGAGTCAGCCCGGCTGGCCCCACAATTGGCCAAGATCCGCAAGCTCACCAAAGAGCGCGAGGAGGTCAACCGGCGGCTGGGAATCATCGCTTCGCTAGACCGCGATCGGTACCTGCGTGTTCAAATGTTGAACGACATCAGCATGAATTTGCCGGCCAATTGCTGGCTTGTCAAACTCACTGAACAGGGCGGTACGAACGTGTCGATCGAGGGCGTGACGTTCTCGAATTACATCATCGCCGATCTGATGAATAACCTGGACAAGTCGAAGCGATTCGACAACACGGCGCTCAAGGTCGCCGAAGAAGGTGAGATCGAGGAACACAGGGTTATCCAGTTCACGTTGAATTCACGCGTGCTCCAATAGCCGTTACGAGAAGGGGCGACCCATGAATCTGAAAGATCCGATAGTCCAGAAGACCATGATGGGAATCATGGCAGTCGTGATTCTCAGTTATGTATACTTCGGAACCAGTTTTCTACCGGTCAACTATCCAGTGCGCAAAGCCAAAATCGTCGCGCTAGAAAAAGAATACACGAAACTCAGCGCCGAGCTGGAAAAAGCACGGAAAATGGTCGGCAACCTCGCCAGACTAGAAGCGGAGTACGATCGTCTCCACGACCAATGGCTCTCCGCCCAGGAACTTTTGCCCGAAGAGAGCGAAATGCCCGACCTGCTGAGGCAGGTCACCACCGCAGGTAACAAGGCCGGTGTGGAGTTCGCGCTGTTTGAACCACAGCCGCCAGCACCGCACGAATTCTATTCCGAACACCCGGTCAAGGTAATGGTAAGAGGCAACTTTCATCAGGTCGGTATATTCCTGAGCCGGCTGGCCAATATGCAGCGGATTGTAAACGTGTCCAGGTTGGAAATCGATACATATGATGCGCCAAATAAGAAAGCCAGGGGCCAGAAAGGCCAGAGCCGTGGCCAACGTATGAGCACCGTCGAGGCGGAGTTCACTTTGAGCGCCTACACGTTGCTGGGAGGAGTCACAAATGAAGAAGTTCAGGTTGACTAGGGTTCGATCGCTCGCCGCCGCCGGCGCAGCCATCGCGATTTTCTTCTCGGCCGACGCTTTTTTGCCGGGACCAGCGGTGTGCGATACTAGCGCGAAGGTCAGACTTCGTCAAAACAACTACTATTATAGCGCGTTCAATCGCAGGGACCCGTTCCGTTCGTTGGTCTCGGGCAGGTTTGTTCGCAACGACAGGATGGATTTGGTCAACCTCAACGCAGTTGAGCTCGTGGGGATCGTCAGAGGCGAACTCGACCGGTTCGCGCTCCTCGAGGACGAAAAAGGATTCAATTATATATTGCGGGTCGGAGACAAGGTCCACAGGGGCACCGTTGTCTCGATCGGCGATCAGTCAATGGTTGCACGCGTGACGAATTTCGGACAGACATCGAAATTCACGCTTCACCTCGTCCAAAGGCAAGAAGGAGTCAAACGATGAAAGCACTGTCCGTGAAACATCGAGTGGTCCTCGCGATCATGCTCTCGGGCGTGATTGCGCTGGCACCGACCGCACAGTCGGACGTCACCAAGGTCAACGCCATTCACGTCGAAGTGTCGGCCACGTCGACCAAGTACGTGATCGAACAGACGGGATCGGCGGACTTTCAGGACTTTTTGCTCAATAACCCGAGCCGCCTGGTAGTGGATCTCGTGGGAGCACGTCACGCGTTGGAGAAAACCCGCTACGACGGCGACGGTAAGCTCGTCAAGGGTGTGCGCACGAGCCAGTTTCGGAGCGCCCCCGACGAGGTCACACGTGTGGTGTTCGATTTGGCCGAAGGCACCCGGTACAAGGTTTCCAAAACGGGTACGGCCGTCGAGGTGAGCTTCTTCGCTGGACAGGCCGAACCGGTCGAAGCCGAAGAGAAGACGATGAAGGCGTCGTTCGGCTCTGCGTGGGATCCGTCGGCCACCGACATCCAGCCAAAGATCCAACCACAGGTTGAGCCCAAGATCCAGCCGCAGGTTGAGCAGACGATCGAACAGAAGAACGAAGACTCGTGGACCCGGCCGGTAACGACGGCCCCGGTGTCGACGTCTTCACCCGCCGCGCCCCCGACGGGGCAGACGCCCGTCCAGCCAGTGGTCAAGCCGTCGTTGCAGGTCGCGCAGGCGGGCGATTCCGGCGATTCCAAGGAAACGTGGAAGCACCGTGATCCTTCCAAGGCGTCGACCGACCTGATTATGCGTGACAATTCGACCGGAGAGATGTCGTTCACGTCGACCGGCACGATGATGTCCGATAAGAAGATCACGATGGACGTCCAAGGTGCCGACATCAAAACGGTACTGCGATCGATCTCAGAGTTCTCCAACGCCAATATCGTAGCCGGCCTCGAAGTAGAAGGCCCAGTGACCATTCACCTGGTCGAAGTACCGTGGAAAGAAGCGTTGGACGTCATTCTCAAGGCCAACGGTTACGACATGCGCGAAGAGTATGGATTGATCCGCGTCGGTACGCAGGACAATCTCAAGGACGAGGAAATCGACGCCGCGCAGTTGGCGAGGCAGAAAGAAGACCTCGAGCCATTGGTCACCCGAATGGTCAAACTCAACTACGTCAAGGCCAAGGAATTGAAGATGGCGATGAAGGCTGTTAGCACCAAGCGCGGTAAAGTCGAATTCGAGCGCGACAACAATGCCATCATCATCAACGACATTCCGCGCGTGGCCAACCGCATCGCCGAAATGGCCGTTAACCTCGACACGCGTGTCAATCAGGTCGAGATCGTGGCCAAGATGGTGGACATCGACGTCGAAGTGATGCGCGAGATGGGTGTCCAGTGGCACGCCCTCAATTTGATGTCGTCGGACGTAAACGCCGCCGGTCAGTTAATCTCGGGCCAATCCCTCACCGATCCATTTGGCGCCTTGCGCGTTGGGACGATCCAGAGCTGGGGCGAACTGATGTTTACGATCGAAGCCCTCGAGAAGGAGAATAAGGCGAATATTATCTCGAACCCGAGAATCACGACGACCAACAACAGGGAAGCCATGATTCTGGTCGGTAAAGAGATTCCGTTGATCGTGGCCGACGAGGCGGGCAACGCTCTGACCGAGCTCAAGAAGATCGGTGTGACGCTGCGCGTTACTCCTCATGTCAACTCTGACATGACGGTCACCATGGACCTCCACGCCGAGATCAGCGAACTCAGTTCGCAGGCCACCGTCCAGGGCGGTATTGTTATATCGCTGCAGGAGTCGGACACGAGGGTCATCGTCCGCGACGGCGAGACCGCGGTGATCGGCGGGCTGATCCAAGAAGTGGAATCCAAGATCTCCAACGGTTTGCCCGTGCTGAAGGACATCCCGATTTTGGGAGGCCTGTTCAGGTTTCAGAGTGAAACAAAGAAAAAGCGTGAGCTGATAATCTTTGTTACGCCGCACATCATCGGAGAAGTTGCACAGAACACCAATATGTAGGTACGTCAAGTCGATCCCTAGTCCGATCCTCAAGTGCGGACGGCGACGAAGCAGAAACTGCTTCGCCGCCGTTTTTTTTGGGTGTACCCTTTACCCATTGAAGCCACGATGGGAAGAGCCAAATCGCAATATATTAGAGTGATCGCAGGTGAATACCGAGGGCGTCGTCTGTCCTACCCTTCGGACCGGAGTTTGCGGCCCACGATGGACCGGACGCGCGAGTCGCTGTTTGCCTCGATACAAGAACGTGTCGCCACAGGCGGATTCGCCGACCTGTTCTGTGCGGCCGGGGGTGTGGGCATCGAGGCGCTCAGCCGCGGCGCCGCGGTCGTCCGCTTTGTCGAAAAGAGCCCTCTGGCCCTCGACCACTTGCGGCAGAATCTGATCGCGTGTGGCGTCACCGATCGGCGTTACCAAATTCACGCTGGGGATGTGCTCGAGTTCGTCGAAGCTGGTGGCGTGGACGATCCATCGATCCGGGTCGTATTCGCCGACCCGCCTTACGACGGCGACCAGGCGTCGAGACTACTGGCGCATTTTGGCTCGAAGGCGTATGATCACATCGAGCTATTTGTATTGGAGCACCGCGACCCGGTTGAGGGGGCCTCGCTAGGCGCGCTGGATTTCGCCCGCTCAAAGCGCTTCGGCGCCACGTACTTATCATTCTGGCACCGCCGCTAGCTTCCGAGGTTTGGGCCGGCCAGCGAGGGCCTTAGACTCGGAGGTGTGGGGCCGGCCCAAAAACCTCAGAGGAGCTGCGGTCGTCGACAGGAAATAAAGGAGATATCGGTGATAAAGGCACTGTATCCCGGCACATTCGACCCCATCACGAACGGCCATCTCGACATTATCGATCGTGCACGCGGTTTATTCGACCACCTAACCGTCGCCGTGGCCGAGGCGCACCACAAAGAGTCTATGTTCACTCTCGAGGAGCGCAAAGAGCTGATCGTCGCTTCCGTCGCCGGTATCGACAACGTCGAGGTGGAGACTTTCTCCGGCCTGTTGGTGGACGAGGTCGAGAAGTTGTCCGTGGATGTCGTCATTCGCGGTCTTCGGGCCGTGTCCGACTTCGAGTACGAGCTCATGCTGGCGTTGATGAACCGCAAGCTCAACCCCGACTTTGAAACCGTATTCATGATGCCGAGCGAACAGTACATCTATCTACACAGTTCGATAGTGCGCGAACTCGCCGAACTCGGCGGCGACGTCACCGAGATGGTGCCGCCGGCCGTCCTGAAGGCGTTCAAAAAAGGCCGTTAGAAGGGCGATACCCCGGTCGGCTCCGACGGCCAACTGATGTATTGGTTGACGGCGGTTGGCGCCACTGCTATTCTGGTCGAAGCGGAATCCTCCGCGGTTCTCCCGATTCCTCCCCCCGATATCGATCGCAATGTACTGTCTTCCCGTTGACATGTATGATGGAGCGATATGTTTATAGACCATGTGATCATCGAGGTGGCCGCCGGCGACGGGGGCGATGGGTGCGTCGCCTTCCGGCGTGAGAAGTACGTGCCGAAAGGCGGGCCCTGCGGCGGTGACGGCGGCAAGGGCGGAGACGTAGTGGTGGAAGCTTCACCGCATATCTCCACCTTGATCGACCTCCACTATAAGAGGCACTACAAATCCGGCCGGGGCCGGCACGGCCTGGGGAAGAGCCAGAAAGGCGCCGACGGAGAAGACTGCGTGATCGCCGTTCCACCGGGCACCGTGATTCGCGATATCGACACGAGCGTGGTCCTTGGTGAGCTGATCGAACCCGGCGATCGTTTGGTGGTCGCCGCCGGTGGCAGGGCAGGATGGGGCAACGAAAAATTCAAGTCGTCCCGAGATCGCGCGCCGCGAAAGTTTACCTACGGTGGCGACGGCGGAAAACGCCGTCTGGAAATCACGCTCAAGCTGGTGGCCGATGTCGGACTGGTCGGCGAGCCCAATGCGGGCAAGTCGACCTTGATCAGCGTGGTCAGCGCCGCCCAACCGAAGGTCGCCGCGTACCCGTTCACCACCAAGACCCCCGTGCTGGGGATCGTCCGTTTGGGCGACTTTGATTCGTGCGTCATGGTGGACATCCCCGGACTCATCGAGGGTGCCCACGAGGGCAAGGGTATGGGCAAGGAGTTTTTGCGCCACGTTGAGCGCTGCCGTGTGCTCTTGTATCTGGTGGACGTCACGGCCCCCGACCCCGCGGCCGGCTACCACATGCTCAAAAACGAACTGTTACGCTACGATCCAGCCCTCCTCGAGCGGCCCAGCATCTTGGTGCTCACCAAGTGCGACGTGATCGAAGGCGGCGTAAAGGCAGTGGACCAGGCGCTGCTGGAGATACACGAACGGACGGCACCCATATCAGCCGTCAAAAAGGAGGGCTTGAAAGAGTTGTTGGCGATGGTCGAAAACACCCTGCGCTAACGCTAGTGTGATAGCGATGGGGAAGATCGGGAGGTGATGGTGAGGTGTTCAAGAAATACTACGCGGCGCTGGCGTTGCTTCTGGCGGAGGGAGGGACCCCGTCGGATTGCCGGAAGCTGTCGTTGCCGCCGGAGGAGATATACGAAGAATTAAGTACACAACAGGGCCGCGAGCGGCTCTCGAAACTGCTGGGCAAAGATTTGGGGCCGGTGCGCTGGGACGAGTTCGACGCCCAGATGGCCGCGCTGGAGCGTATTGGTGGCGACGCGGTGTGTCTGTGGGATGATGCGTATCCCGACTACCTCCACTACATCGCGCAGGCACCGCCGATCGTGTTCTACAAGGGCGCTTTCGTCGGCGTGTACCGCAGAGGTGTGGCAGTCGTGGGCTCGCGTAAGCCATCGGCGCCGGGAGCCGCGTTGGCCCGATCGCTCGGCCGCGAGCTGGCGGCGATGGGAATCCCGGTAGTGAGCGGACTGGCCCGTGGTATCGACAGCGCCGCCCACCGTGGAAGTATCGAGGGCGGTGGCGGTGGCGTGGCGGTGATCGGCACGGGCCTGGACATCCCGTATCCGCCGGAAAACGCCGAACTAATGTTGGATATGTCCACGAGCGGTTGCGTGGTTACCGAGGCGCGAATGGGGAGCGCCGGGAAAGCTTTCGTTTTTCCGCTGCGAAACCGGCTGATCAGCGCGTTTTCTCACGCGGTGGTGGTGGTCGAGGCAGGCGAGAGAAGCGGAGCGCTGATCACGGCAAAGTGGGCGCTGGAGCAAGGCCGCGACGTGGGCGCCGTCCCCGGTTTTCCCGGCAATTTCCGTAGCCGCGGTACCAGCCGGCTGTTGAAGCAGGGGGCGTTCGTGGTCGAAGGCGCCTCCGACGTACTGGCCGCCGTACCGCGGTTGGTACAGTTGTTCGTGACGTCCGACCAATCGGATCCGACGAGCAAGACCACGGCGGGTACGACTCCCGGCGACGCGGAGGCTGCAGACCGCGCCCGGTACGCGCGGCGCGACCATAAAGACGCCCAACGGCTCCTCGCCGTGGTGGGCAATGCACCGGTCGGTCCCGACGAGTTGGCCCGCCACGTCGGCATGGACGCCGCCACAGTCCAAAGGCTCCTACTCCATCTGGAGATGGCGGGACGTGTGGAGCGCGACTCCATTGGACGGTACACCACGATTTGACAATCAGAGGGATACGCAATGAACGGTTTCAAAAAAATACAATTTTACGCCGAATACGCGGGCGTGCAATTGTTCCGCGGTGTGCTGAGGTTACTACCGCCTCGCGCAGCAGAGGCGTTCGGTGCCTTGCTTGGATGGAAGGCGTACCGGATCTTCCGAGTGCGCCGCGGCGTGGCCATCGACAATATCCGTCGCGCTCTCCCGGACGTGCCGGACGACCGGCACGCCGATCGCATCGCGTGTTTGTCCTATCAAAACCTCGGCCGCACCGCGGTGGAGATCGCCTCGTTCGACCGCTACGACGACGCTCGAATCCGGGAGATGGTCGAGGTCGACACCTTGGAGCATTTCGACCAGGTGATGGAGGCCGGTCGGGGTGGCATTGTCCTGACAGGACACATCGGCAACTGGGAACTCCTTTCCGCCATCGCCGCCTACGGGTATCCCTTGCGCTCATTGGTCGGCCGCCAGTCCAACCCACTGGTGGACAAATTGGTCAACGACCTGCGCAAGAGCCGCGTCCTCGACATAATTCCCCGGGACACGGGTCTCAAGCTCGCGTTTCGTACGCTGGCCAACAACCAGTTCGTGGTGATGGCCGGCGACCAAGACGCGCGAGGCAACGGCGTGTTCGTCGAGTTTCTCGGCCGTCCCGCGTCGGCGGCCAAGGGGCCGGCGCTGTTCGCCATACGACGAAACGCCGCCATCATCCCCTGTTTCATGCACCGGGTGGGCCCGGGAAAGCACCTGTTGGAGACCAATCCGCCGATGTGGCCGGACCGGTCCTTGGACGAAGACGCCTCCGTCTTCGATCTGACCCAACGGTACATGCACGCACTGGCCGACGCCGTCCGTCGTCACCCGACCGAGTATTTGTGGGGCCACCGGCGCTGGAAACACACGCAGGCGTAACTATTTAAGAAACAATGAGTTACCCGCCTTTTGGCACCTGGGGCGGTCCGGCGCTTTGGAAGCCGATCGGCCCCTTCGAGGGATCGTTCGGCGCCAACTTGATGGGCCCGTTGTCCGCTTCGAACTTTTTGAGGTTGTTGTCGAGGGTCCCCAGCAGCGCCTTGGCGTGCTGCGGTGTCATGAGGATGCGCGAGAACACCTTGGCCTTCGGCGCTCCGGGCAGCATGCGCGCGAAATCGAGTACGAACTCGGAGTTCGAGTGGGTGATGATCACAAAATTCGAGTAGACCCCCTCCCATTCCTTTTCACCAATCTCGATGTTGACGGTGCGTTGTTCCTGATTCATCGACGGCCTCCTCGGGGGTTGGTTTCGGGTCAATATGCCAGTCTTCAAAGTAACATACCCCGCGGCCCGACACAAGGACCCGACGAGGGTGGGCGGGGGCGGAACCACGTGTCCTTACAACAGGTTGGAACTCCAAACCCCTTGACACTCGCCGGAACGATATGGTAGTTTCCATCAACCGCGGACCCGCAGATCCGATACGCCGCGTCGATCAGTAGGAGCTTCCTCGACAAGGTCCTAATTTTTTTTATTGGAGAAAGCACTCGTGACGGACCCGCCGCGTTTGTCTAGAGAGCGCGTAGAGGAGTATGCGCAACGATTCGCCTCAACGAGGATCTCGGTGCTTGGCGACGTGATGCTCGACAGATATTTCTGGGGAGACGTCGACCGTATCTCGCCGGAAGCGCCGGTGCCGATCGTTCGTGTCAGACGGCGAAGCGCACGTTTGGGCGGCGCGGCCAACGTCGCGGCCAATCTGCGCGCTTTGGGTGTCGACGTCAAAATCACCGGTGTGGTTGGCGACGACCGCGAGGCGGGCGAGGTTCGCCGGATGGTTACCGACCTCGGCATCGACGGCGACGGTCTCATTGAAACGCCAGGCCGAGAGACGACGGAAAAGGTTCGGATCATTGCGCGCAACCAGCAGGTCGTCCGGGCCGATTTCGAAGCGGAAGACGGCGTAAGTCGGGAGACCAGTAAACGAGTATTCGAGACGGTGCGCGCAGATGCCAACGATTGTTCGGCGTTGTTGATCTCTGACTACGGCAAGGGTGTCATCTCGGAAGACTATTTGAGAGAGGCAATCTCGGTGTGGCGCTCACGAGGCAAGCCGGTGCTCGTCGACCCTCACGTAGGACACTTCAAGTGGTACAGGGGCGCAACGGTGGTCACGCCGAATGTCAAAGAGGTGCTTCGCGGGACGTCGCTACCGCCCGGCACCAAAGATGTGTCGTCGGACGGGGCGTTCCGGATTCGGGATGAACTGGAATTGGACGCGTTGTTGGTCACGCGTGGAGAGCACGGCATGAGTCTCTATTATGAAGACGGCGACGAACGGCGCGAGGTGCACATACCGACCGTGGCCAAGGAAGTGTACGACGTCACCGGCGCCGGCGATACGGTGATCGGAGTTTTGGCCGCCGGCTTGGGAGCGGGCGTCGATCTGGTAGAGGCCGTCGTTCTGGCCAACCAGGCCGCCGGCGAAGCCGTTAAAGAAGTGGGCACATCGGTGGTCACGCGCAAAACGCTCGTGGCGGCGTTCGAATAATTGACCGGGTGGGGAAGACGCAATCGTGGATCAACAGTCGATCATTCCGGCGAACGAACTGCAGACGTGGGCGGAACAGGTTCACCGCGAAGGTGGGCGAATCGTGTTCACCAACGGATGCTTCGACTTGCTTCACCCGGGACACATCGCTCTCCTCAAAGCGGCGGCCGAGATGGGCGAGGTGCTCATCGTCGCCATTAACAGCGACGAATCTGTCAGGAAGCTCAAAGGGCAGTCGCGGCCTATTCATTCGGCGGCGGAACGAGCGGAGATTTTGTTGGCGGTCAGGTGGGTGAACAACGTGACGGTATTTGATGAAGATACGCCCCTGGAAACCATCCAACGAGTCCGACCCGACGTTTTAATCAAGGGGGCTGAATACGGCGAGGGGGAGATCGTGGGGGAGGAATTTTTGAAAGAGTACGGTGGTCGCACCGTGCGTTTTCCGATGCAGAAGAGACACGCAACCAGCGACATCATTCGGCGGATCGCTTCCAATGCCGATGAAGAACCGCAGGCTTGACCACCCGCGGATCTTTGAACCGAACGCCATTAAGACGACATCGCAATCGGCGTCATAGAAAGGATGACATTGTATGGCAAGAGATCGAATCCTCATTATGGGCGCGGCCGGCAGAGACTTTCACAACTTCAACTTGCTGTACCGCAACAACGACAAGTTTGACGTGGTCGCGTTTTCGGCCACGCAAATCCCCGACATCGAGGGACGCGTGTATCCGGCAAGCCTCGCCGGTGACATGTACCCAAACGGCATTCCGGTCATCGCCGAAGAGGATCTGGCAACGTTCGTCCCCGACAACAAGATCGACGCGTGTATTTTTTCGTACAGTGACATGCCTTACGTTCACGTGATGCAAAAGAGTGCGTTCGTCAATTCGCTAGGCGCCGATTTCGTTCTGCTTGGCGGGCAAAAAACAATGCTGAAAAGCTCCAAGCCGGTGGTGGCGATCTGCGCGGTGCGCACCGGCAGCGGCAAAAGCCAGACCACCCGCAAGGTATCGACCCTGCTGCGCGAGAGCGGATATAAGATTGTGGTGATCCGGCACCCGATGCCGTACGGAGACCTCGCCAAACAAGCAGTCCAGCGCTTCGCCACTCTCGAGGACATGGACAAACACGAATGCACGATAGAGGAGCGCGAGGAGTACGAACACCACGTCAAGAACGGGAGTGTCGTCTACGCGGGTGTTGACTACGCCTCTATATTAAAAGAAGCCGAAAAGGAAGCGGACATTATCCTCTGGGACGGCGGCAACAACGACCTGCCATTTTACAAGCCGGACCTGTACATCACCATCGTCGATCCGCACCGACCCGGGCACGAGATCGAATACTACCCGGGCGAAATCAATCTGTATCTCGCCGACGCCGTGGTGGTCAACAAAATCGATTCGGCGGATCAAGCAGGTATCGATACGGTGGTGGCCAACGTCAAAAACCGCAATCCGAAGGCGACGGTGATCATGGGTGAGTCGCCGCTCACCGTCGAAGGCGACGTCTCGGAGATCGTGGGCAAGAAGATACTGTGTGTGGAGGACGGTCCGACGCTTACCCACGGTGGGATGAAGTACGGCGCCGCCGTTGTTGCCGCCCGCAACCACCAGGCCGGTTCGATCGTCGACCCCAGGCCGTGGGCGGTAGGCCGCATTGCCGAGACGTTCGAGATTTACCCCGGAATCGGTGAGCTTCTGCCGGCGATGGGGTATGGCGACGAGCAGATTGCAGACCTTGAGAAGACAATCAACGCTGTCGAATGCGACCTGGTGTTGGTAGGGACGCCGATCGATCTGACGAACCTCATTAAGATCGACAAACCCAACATGCGCGTGGCGTACCGACTGGAAGAGAAGGGGTCACCCAATCTCACGGAAGTTCTCGGTGAGTTTACTTCCAAGATTTAACACGCAAGAACGGATAACCAAAACCCTACAAAGGTGTGAAAGATGAAAATCCACGAATACCAGGCAAAGGAGTTCTTCGAAGCTGCCGGTATCCCCGTCCCCCCGGGGCGCGTCGTGACCACGCCGGATGACGCGAAAAAGGCGGCCGAGGAGATCGGCAAGCCAGTCGTCGTCAAAGCACAAGTGCTGGTCGGCGGGCGCGGCAAAGCCGGGGGCGTGAAGCTCGCCAAAAATCCGGCCGAAGCGCAGGAGAAGGCGACGGAGATCCTCGGTATGGATATCAAAGGAGAAACGGTAGAAAAGGTGCTCGTCACACAGGCGGTCGACATCGATAGAGAGATCTACGTCGGCATCATTCTCGACCGCCGTTCACAAAAGCCCCTTATTATGTCGTCATCGGAAGGCGGCGTCGAGATCGAGGTGGTGGCCAAAGAAAAGCCCGAGGCCATTCACCGGGTGAGCGTCGACCCGTTCTACGGCTTGCTGTCGTTTCAGGCCAGAGGCATTGGCCAAAAACTGGACGGCGATTTCAAAGTCGCTCGTCAGATCGGTGCGATCATAGAGAAGTTGTATAAGGTTTACATCGACACCGACGCCAGCCTCGCCGAGATCAACCCGTTGATCGTCACGCCCGAGGGAGAAGTCAAGGCAATCGACGCCAAGATCAATATCGACGACAGCGCGCTCTACCGTCAAAAGCGCGTGTCAGAAATGCGCGACCTGTCGGCGGAAGATCCGGGAGAATCGAGGGCGCGCGAGGCAGGCCTCTCGTTCGTGCGGCTGTCGGGCGACGTCGGCTGCATCGTCAACGGCGCAGGCCTGGCGATGGCAACAATGGATTTGGTCAAAACGTACGGCGGTGAGCCTGCCAATTTTCTCGACATCGGCGGTAGCTCCAACCCCGGGAAAGTCGTCAGTGCGATGAATATAATCCTCGCCGACCAAAATGTCCGGGCTGTTATGTTCAACATATTCGGCGGTATCACGCGTTGCGACGACGTCGCCCGCGGCCTGTTAGCCGCCTTCGAAGAATTGAAGCTAGAGGTTCCCGTCGTGGTGCGTCTGACCGGCACCAACGAAGCGGAAGCGAGAGAAATTTTGCGCGACCTGAAGACGCTCCATACTGCGGATACCATGGACGACGCCGTCAAAAAGGCGATCGAGCTCGCTCGAAACTAGCGCCTTTCCGAGACAGAATAAGGAGAAAAATCGTGAGTACACTAATCGATGAAAATACCCGGCTCGTTGTACAGGGTATTACCGGTCGGGACGGGTCGTTTCACACCGAACAAATGATCGAATACGGTACCAACGTCGTCGCGGGTGTGACACCGGGTAAAGGCGGACAGAAGTTCTTGGACAAGGTGCCGGTGTTCGACTCGGTGCATGAGGCGGTCCGCGAGACAGATGCGAATACGTCGGTGATTTATGTCCGCGCGCCGTTTGCGCCGGACGCGATCTGCGAGGCAGCCGACGCGGGTGCCAAACTGATCGTGTGCATCACCGAAGGCGTACCGGTGGCCGATATGACGCGCGTCATGCCGTATGTTCGCAGCCGCGGCGCCCGGCTGATCGGCCCCAACTGTCCCGGTATCATCGCGCCGAGCAAAAAGGTCAAAGTGGGCATCCTTCCGGGGAATATCCATATACCCGGGCCGGTTGGCCTGGTGTCCCGAAGCGGCACGCTCACCTACGAGGTGGTATTCCAACTCACACGGGCCGGTATGGGCCAGTCGACGTGTATGGGCATCGGCGGCGATCAGGTGATCGGCACCAATTTCATCGACGCGCTGGAGATGTTCCAGGCAGACGAAGAGACCGAGGCCATCGTCCTGATCGGCGAGATTGGCGGCTCTGACGAAGAAGACGCGGCAAAATACATCGAGGCCAACGTAAAGAAGCCGGTCGTGTCGTTCATAGCCGGTCAAACCGCGCCTCCCGGCAAGCGCATGGGGCATGCCGGCGCGATCGTGTCGGGCGGCTCCGGAACCGCGGCCGACAAAATCGCTGCGTTCCAGGCGGTAGGCGTTCCGGTGGCCAAAATCCCGTCGGAGATCACCGTTTTGATGGAAAAGGCGGCGCCCGGATTGGTCAGGTAGCCGGCAAAAAAAACGCGGCATACCAGAGAGGAATCGAGTTCGGTGAAAACGCTTTTAATGATCAAACCGGACGTGGTGGCCGAGGGCCACTACGGCGATATCATATCGGTCGTATTGCGTAATAGATTTAATATCAATAAGTTATCGGTCGAGCATTTCTCGCGAGAGAGGGCGGAGGAGTTCTACGCCGTCCACAGGGAGCGCCCGTTTTTCGGCGAGCTGGTCGAATACATCACCGGCGGTCCGGTGGTGGCGATCGAGGTTGAGGACAACGGAGACACCGTCGCGCGAATGCGAGAGCTCATTGGCGCGACGGATCCGGCGCAAGCGAAGCCGGGGACGATCCGGGCGATGTACGGTTCGAACATACAGAACAACGCCGTACACGGCTCGGACTCGCCCGAAAACGCCAAAAAAGAACTTGCAATCGCGTTTGGCGATTTCTAAATTCTTTCCCACACCTTGGGAACCGGAGTGTGGAGAGACCAGATGATCGTCGATCTGAGGTGTCTGGAGGAGAACCGCGGTCGCGAGTCGGCCGACCAGGTGTTCGCTTTCACCGACGCCTTCGGAGTCGATCGAGAGATCGGCTGTCACATAGATTTGTCTTACGAACGCAGCGGTGGTGCGTACTTTTTCCACGGTCAAATGACCGGCGAACTGGAAACGCAGTGTCACCTGTGTCTCGATGAAGTAACGTGCCAAGTGACGGGAGACTTCGACGCGGTGGTGCGGAGGGGGAGCGATCGGGGTGGCGGTGCGACCGACGAGGATGGTGCGGAAGATATCATTACGTTGTCGCTCAACGAACACGAGGTTTCATTCGAACAGCATATAGTCGAAAATTTGATCGTAAATGTACCCATGCAGATCCTCTGCACCGAAGACTGCAGGGGGCTGTGCCCGCAATGCGGCATCAACCGCAACAGAGAGTCCTGCAAATGCGTCGCCGCGGCGGACTCCCGTTGGGACGCGTTGCGAAAACTAAAAAACGAATGAGGTATCATCATGGCTGTGCCGAAGCGCAAGACATCCAAAGCGCGCAAACGCAAGCGCAGATCGCACTTGAAACTCTCGTCTCCGGGAATGACCAAGTGTGCCCACTGCCGATCGTGGAAACGTCCCCACACCGTATGCCCGAATTGCGGACACTACGCCGGACGCGAAGTTATTCGTATAGAAGATGAACTATAATTGAGGAGCTGACGGCGTGCGGATTGCTTTAGACGTCATGGGCGGTGAAAGAGGAGCCGACGTCGTCATTGCCGGCGCCGCGGAAGCGGCGGCTGTTCGACCGGGACAGATCGAAGTCCTGCTGGTGGGTCATCGGGAACGGATCGAACCGTCGATCGCTAGGTTTGATGACGTAGGTGCGTCGGTGGAAGTTGTACACGCCTCCGAAGTCATTGGGATGTCGGAGCCTCCGGTATCCGCTTTTCGCAAAAAGAAAGATTCGTCGATCGCCGTGGCGACGCGGCTGGTCAAGGAGGGCCGGGCCGACGCCGTGGTAAGCGCGGGCAACACCGGGGCGGTGGTCGCCAGCTCGCTGGTTACCTTGGGCAGGCTCGAGGGGATTTCCCGGCCGGCGATTTCTTCACTCTGGCCCAACAAGAAAAGCGGCGCCGTTGTGCTGGATGTCGGCGCCAACTACGAGTGCACGCCCAAAAACCTGCATCAGTTTGCCGTCATGGGTGAGGTGTACGCGCGCTATCATCTCGGGATAGACAAACCGCGCGTGGGTTTGTTGAACATCGGTGAGGAGCGCAGCAAGGGCAACGAGCTAGTGCGCGACGCGTACGAATTACTCGAAAGCGAAGATTTCAACTTCGTGGGCAACGTGGAGGGGCGGGACGTATTCGAGGGGGCAGCGGATGTAGTGGTGTGCGACGGTTTCGTAGGCAACATCATCTTGAAAATTTCGGAGAGTATGTATTCTTTCCTGGCCCATATGGTTAAGAGCGAGATTGAAAAAGGAATGATGGCCAAGGCGGGCGCGTTGTTGATGAAGCGGGCGTTTGGGTCTGTCCGTTCGCAACTCGATTATGCCGAGTACGGCGGCGCGCCGCTCCTAGGGGTCAACGGCATAACCATCATCTCACACGGCAAAAGCTCGTCTCGCGCGATCAAGAACGCGATCCTCGCGGCCGAGAGGTCGTATGAAACAGAGATCAACAGGCATATCGAGGAACGCCTAAAAGGAGCGCGCGTTGACGTCAAGAATCACCCCTAGATCGGCGCGGATTACCGGCAGCGGCCGGTATTGCCCGGAAAAGATCCTCAGTAACTCCGACCTGGAAAAGATCGTCGACACTACCGACGAGTGGATCACAACCAGAACCGGTATCAAGGAGCGGCGGATCGCCGCGGACGATCAGGCGTGCTCGGATCTTTGCTACGAGGCAGCCAAAAACGCTTTGGATATGGCCGGAGTCGATCCGAAAGATCTCGACGCCATTTTCGTCGGAACGATCAGCGGAGACACGCAGTTTCCCGCCACCGCCGTCTACGTACAGGACAGTCTCGGCGCCAATCGCGCCGCCGCACTCGACGTAAACGCCGCTTGTAGCGGTTTCATCTACGGGGCCAACCTCGCCCACGGTATGATCTCATCCGGACAGATGGAACGGATTCTGGTCATCGGCGGCGAGGTGTTGAGCAAATTTCTCGACTGGGAAGACCGCGACACCTGTGTCCTTTTTGGAGACGGCGCAGGGGCGGTGGTCATCGAAGCGTGTCCGCACGGTGAGGGGATTCTATCGACACAGATGCGGAGCGACGGATCGCTCGCCGACCTTTTGATTATCCCCGGCGGAGGTTCCCGTAAACCGCTCACGGAAAATTCCTACCTCGAAAAAAACCATTACATAAAAATGAAAGGCGATGGCGTATTCAAGTACGCGGTCCGCGCGATGGCCGACGCGACGCGTGCGGCGATCGATACGGCTGGCGTAACCATCGACGACATTGACCTGCTCATTCCGCACCAGGCGAATGCCCGAATCATCGACGCAATGAACGATCGCTTGGGAATCCCGAAAGAAAAAGTTGTCGTCAACCTCGACCGCTACGGTAACACGTCGGCGGCGACGATACCGATTGCCTACGACGAAGTCGTGAGAGAGGGTAGGGTCGTGCCCGGAGACTTGGTCGTGTTCACCGGTTTTGGTGGAGGTTTCACGTGGGGCTCGATGGTCTTTAGAAACGTATTGGGCTAGCGTTCACAGGCAGGGGTACTAATGGGATCGAAAGCAGCGATGCTGTTTCCCGGTCAGGGGTCGCAATTCGTCGGCATGGGCAAGAACTACTACGACGCCTACCCGGAAGCCAGGGAGATGTACAAACAGGCCAACGCCGCGCTCGGCTTCGATATCGCGGAGATGTCGTTTGCCGGCGACCTGGAGGAGCTGACCCAAACGCGCAATGCCCAGCCGGCGATACTGCTCCACAGTCTGGCCGTGCTGATGGTTCTCGACGCGCGCGGCGTCGGCGCGTCGATTGTGGCCGGGCATAGCTTGGGCGAATTCTCGGCTCTGGTCGCCGCCGGCTTTTTCCCGCCGGTCGACGCGCTGCTGGCGGTCCGGCGAAGAGGCGAATTGATGTACGAGGCGGGATTGCAGAATCCCGGGACAATGGCGTCCATTCTGGGAATGGACGCCCACGACGTGGAGGCGTGCGTCAAAGAGCATCAAAGCGAAGGGGTATGTGTGGTGGCAAACTACAATTCCCCCCATCAGACAGTCATCTCGGGCGAAGTCGCCGCCATAAAACACGTCGTCGAACAGTGCAAGGAGGCCGGTGCCAGGCGGGCGATGCTGCTCACAGTAAGCGGCGCATTCCATTCGCCGCTGATGGACGCTGTGGTGCCGGAATTTCGAAAGTACCTGAATAAACTTCATCATGGACGATTGCGCATCCCCTGGGTCACCACTCTGACGGGCGACGTGGTAGAGGATACCGATCAAGTCATCGACATATTGGCGCGCCAGCTGTCCTCGCCGGTGCGGTGGAGCGATGCCATCACCAAGTTGGCGGAGGTCCGCCGGAAAAAAGAACCCGTTTACGAAGTCGGCCCGGGCAAAGTTCTCTCCGGTCTGACCAAGAGGGTGGTAGACGGCGTCGACGTCATCGCCCTTTCAAGCGCCGAGGAGTTTGAGGCGGCCACAAATTTCTCTTGATCCCCGGGGGGATTCTGCTATAAACGATTAAATCTTGAAGCGGGCGGCGAAGCCGTCCAGGGGCGACATCACAACTACATGAACAATAAAGAGTTAGAAAGCTTAGTCGCCCTGGTGACGGGCGGCGCGCAGGGAATCGGCAAGGAAATCGCCCTGCGATTGGCGGGCCGTGGCGCGGCAATCGCCATTGTCGACGTCCAAAAAGAGACGGCGGAAGCGACGGCACAGGAAATCGGTGCGCTCGGCGTCCAAGCGCGGGCGTATGCCTGCGACGTTTCCGCATTCGATGCGGTCAGCTCGCTGGCGAATTCGGTACACCAAGATTTTGAAAAGGTCGATATACTAGTTAACAACGCGGGTATTGCCCGCGACCGGTTGTTGATGCGAATGACACCGGAGGACTGGGACGCCGTTATCTCCGTCAATCTCACGGGTGTGTTCAACTTTTCCAAGGTGTTTGGCCTGCCCATGCTGAAAAGACGGACGGGCAATATCGTCAATATCTCCTCCGTCATCGGCCAGGCAGGAAACGCCGGCCAGGTTAATTACGCGGCCAGCAAGGCCGGAGTCATTGGACTGACAAAAGCGCTGGCGAAGGAGTTTGCCGGCAGGGGCGTACGCGTCAATGCCATTGCTCCCGGTTTTATTCGCACGGCGATGACCGAGACGCTGACGCAGGATGTTCAAGACAAGATGAAAGAAACGATCCCGCTGAACCGTTTCGGCGAGCCCGGGGACGTCGCAAACATCGTGCTTTTTCTCGTCTCTGACTTGGCCAGCTATGTCACTGGCCAGGTCATCAATTGCGACGGTGGCATGATCATGGCTCGCTGAGAAATTTTTGCAGGAGGTAATGCGCAGGATGTCGGAAATCGAATCCAAGGTCAAAAAGATCATCGAAGAAAAACTCTCGGTCAATGCCGACCAGATCACCAACGAAGCCAAATTCGCAGAGGATTTGAAAGCGGATTCGTTGGACACGGTCGAATTGGTCATGGCGCTGGAAGACGAGTTTGGTCTGGATATTCCGGACGAAGAAGCCGAGAAAATCAAGACGGTACAGGACGCGATCGACTATATTGGGTCCAAGATCGGATAGCGGAGTACCCGCCGATCGACCTTTGGCCCCGCCCCGCGTCCCCCGCTGGCGGCCGGCTCCGCATATTGTTTGTCGCACCCGGCGCGAGCAGTTGCTATCGCCGGGCGTTGACTCGAAGTTCGCCAGATACGGACGCGGCATACGGCTTTGCTTTCAATGAAATCGATTAACATACACAGAAGAGTTGTTGTGACAGGCGTCGGCCTGGTCACAGCGGCGGGTAATTCCACCGACGAGACGTGGGAAGCGGTTACCGCCGGTCGCAGCGCCATATCGCGAGTGTCGGGCTTCGATCCTAGCGAATTCAGCACGCAGATCGCGGCGGAGATCAAGGATTACGATCCGACGCTGTATATGGACCGCAAGGACGCCAAGCGGAACGACCGCATGGTCCAGTTGGCGGCGAATTGCGCCAACCAGTGCCTCGAAGGCGTGGACTTGGAGCGTCTGGATCGGAACCGAATCGGTGTGGTTATCGGATCTGGCATCGGCGGAATCTCCACGCTGGAGACTCAGCACAAAATTATGCTGGAACGCGGTCCGGGACGGGTCAGCCCGTTTTTTATTCCGATGTTGATCTCGGACATGGCCGCCGGTTACGTCTCGATCGCGCACGGTTTGAAGGGACCCAATTATTCCACGGTATCGGCGTGCGCGTCCGGCGGGAACGCCGTTGCCGACGCATACCTGCTCATCAAAGCGGGGATGGCGGACGCCATCGTCGCCGGCGGAGCTGAAGCGGCGGTCACGCCATTGTCGCTTGCCGGGTTCTGCGCGATAAAAGCGCTTTCAAGTAGAAATGACGAACCCGAGAAGGCCTCGCGTCCCTTTGACCGTGACCGAGACGGATTCGTTCTCGGGGAGGGAGCGGGCGTTCTGTTGGTCGAGGAGCTCGAACATGCCAAGCGCCGGGGGGCAAACATACTGGCCGAGATTGCGGGTGTGGGCTTGAGCTGTGACGCGTATCACATCACCGCGCCGGCACCTGACGGCGAGGGAGCCATCCGGTCTATGGAGGTGGCGGTGGAAGACGCCGGTGTGGCCGTTACCGACGTCGATCACATAAACGCTCACGGCACCAGTACGCAGCTCAACGACGCCAGCGAAACGGCGGCTATCAAATCGGTCTTCGGCGAACACGCTTACAAAATCGCTGTCAGCTCGACCAAGTCCACGATCGGTCATCTGCTCGGCGCCGCCGCCTCGGTCGAGCTCGCCTTTTGTGCGCTGGCGATCCGGGACGGCAAGCTCCCGCCCACCATCAATCAGGACAACCCCGATCCGGACTGTGATCTGGATTATGTGCCGAACCGCATGCGGTTGCAAAAAATTGATGTGGCGCTTTCCAACTCGTTCGGGTTCGGAGGCCACAACGTATCGATCGTCGTCAAACGGTGCGACGACGTCGATTGACGGGCCATGGCCAATCTGCTGCTAAACTTCTTCACCAGAATTCTCGGCCGACGGCGTCCTTTGCAAGGCGTCGGCGATCACCTGGAGACACTCGAATATCTCCAACAGGCCCTCGGCTACCGATTTAGTAACCGTATCCTCCTGCGTGATTCGTTGGTACACCGCTCCTACAATTCGGTGGGGGGCGGCACGGGGGCCGACGGCGGCGTCGAGAGTCGAGTTGGCGACTCGAATGAGCGTATGGAGTTTCTCGGCGATTCGGTGCTGTCGTTGGTGGTGAATGATTATCTCTACCACCGGTACCCTCGAAAAAGCGAGGGCGAGTTGACGAAAATGAAGTCGGTGATCGTTAGCAAGCAGATCCTCGCACACTTGGCCAAGAAAATCGACCTCGGCCGGTGCGTCTTGGTGAGTGAAAACGCCCAGAAGGCGGGGGTGGCGGAGATGCAGAGCGTTCTGGCAGACACGTTGGAAGCGGTGTTTGGGTCGGTCTTCATCGACGGCGGTTTCGAAGCCGCCCGAAAGTGCATCCTTTTGGTACTGCCCAAAAACCCGGGAGAGATGGTGTACCAAGAGAACACGATCAATTACAAGAGTCTGCTCCAGGAATACATTCAAGCATTGCACAAGATTCCGCCCCGGTACCGGGTGTCGTCCACGGTCGGCCCGGACCACGACAAGGAGTTCGGCGTCGAGGTGGTCGTTCAGAGCAACGTCTTGGGCGAAGGGATGGGCAAGACCAAGAAGCACGCCGAACAAGAGGCGGCAAAGTCGGCGTACCGGCGATTGATGAACACCCCCGACGACGAATAGGCCCCCGAGGGAAGTTGTGAAGGGGGAACCGTATTTGTGCTATAATCCTTACACAGGCCACTTAGAGACTATCTGGTGTAGCAACGGAAGTACCAGTTGGATCGACAGAAAGGGAGGAGTTTTATGAAGACGATCCTGGTTTTGTCTATCGCGTTTATGGTGTTGCAAGTCAGTCTCGCCGACGCACAAATTCATGGTCAGTTGCAGCTGTACAACGACCCGTCCGGCGTCGACTGCATCATTCAGGACATGCCCGGACTGGTGACGGCGTACGTCTATTACTTCAATTACTTCGGGGACGAAGGGATAACAGCCCTTCAATTCGGCGCGCCGATGCCCACCTGTTTTATCGGAGCGATATGGCTGGGGGATCAAACGCCGTGGCCAATTTGGATCGGAGACTCACAAATGAATGATCCGAGCGGCTGGTCGATCGCGTTGGGCGGTTGCCAGACGCCCCCGGTGCTTATTGGCAGCATCGTGTATTTTGCGCAGGGGCTATCGCCGTCCTGCTGCCCGTACCCCGTTGTAAAGGCAGACGACGCTCGTCCTCAGTTCCCAGGAATGCCGATCGGCGTGGACTGTGGTTCACCAGAACCAAGTGTTTTCGGTATCGTTGCGGGAACGTCTTACATCAACGGCGACCATACGTGCCCTTGCATTTGGCCGGTGCCGGTACAGGAAACAACCTGGGGCGGCGTGAAATCGCTGTATCGCTAGGCCGATCGCCCGCGTGAACGGCCTGTAACTAGTTGTATTCAGGTAAGATATGCGGTTATTGATTTTACCGCGCTCCTAGCACGTTTCATGCATTGACGATCTGTTATGGGCCGGACGGAAATCGAAGTACCAGAGGCGCCGTACACATACGGTGGCGACAAGGTCGCGCTTTGCCGAGAGTGCCAGCTCCCGTGCAAGTTAAACGTTACGTCGCCGGACTGCTTCCGGCGTTTCTTCCTACAGGGGATGCTGGAGTGCACGTACTTTGTCCGCGGGTATTGTTTCTTGAATACCGAGCCGGGGTGCGTATTCGATAACGGCGGCCACCACGAAGATTACTGGCTGAATCTCCTTAACGACTACTTCCACAACGTCAAAGACCGAAAAGAAACGGACCCGGATTTTGTCCGTAACGCGGTCGAGCTGAAGAAGCTGGTTAGTCAGCAAATCGAAGACCGGCAGGTCCAGCTGTGCCGTTACTTCGAGGAATACTACAACCGCATCATGGGAGAGGGCGGCGGGCTGAGCGAAGAGATAATGGAAAAGCTCGACGAAGCCTACCTCGCGCTCCTGGCGGGCACGACCCGCAAACGCTAATCACAAATCAATCCAAAACCGCACATCTTGTAGCAACCCGGCGCCACGGTCTATAGGGCCGCTGCGTACGTATTGCCGGATCGGGCCGTGCCACCCCGCGTTGCGGGGCCAGAGCGGCGAAACTCGCGGTCGTCTGCCCCAGAATCTCGAAGCGCGCGGCCGGTCGGCCGAAAACCTCGGAAGCCCCGCAAGGGCCGTAGCAATACCGCGAAACCGGTGACGACTCCGATTTTGTGGTATAATCTGATCACAAAATCGGTAATTGCATCAGGTAGAGAGGCAGCGCATTCGTTCGGTCAGAAAGAGGGAGGCAGTCTATGAAAACGACTGTTGTCGTATCGTTATTGTTAATGATGGTTTTCGTGAGTCCCGCCGACGCGCAAAAAGTCCAAGGTCAGCTACAACTGTATTCCGATGAGACCGGTGTCGATTGCATCATCCAAGACATGCCCGGAATCGTAACGGTGTATGTTTACTTTTTTGACTACTTCAGTGACGACGAAATTGCTGCGGTTCAATTCGGCGCGCCGTTGCCGAGCTGCTGGACGGGTGCGATTTGGCTAGGGGACAGTTCCCCGTGGGCAACCCACCTCGGTGATTCCCAACTCAACGATCCACGCGGTTGGACGGTCGCGTTCCAAGGATGCCGGGTCCCGCCGGTGTTTGTTGGCAGCATCATGTATCTCTCACAGGGATTGGCGCCGACGTGCTGCCCGTATCCGGTCGTTAAAGCGGAAGATGGGCATCCCGAAGTACCGATGCCGGTTGGGGCGGCTTGCAGTGACCCAGACCCGGTACTGATCGGAATTGAGGCGGGCACGTCTTATATCAACGGAGACCATACCTGTCCGTGTATCTGGCCCGTACCGGTGCAGGAAAAGACCTGGGGGGCTGTGAAGTCGTTGTATCGATAAGGTCGGCGTTTTTCGCACCAGTTGTCGTAAAACGTCGAAAAACAATGAGGGAGGCAGCCGATGAAATCGATTGTAGTCGTGTCCGTGGCGCTGCTGCTGTTTGTCATCAGTCCCGCCGACGCGCAAAGAGTCCAGGGTCAGCTACAACTGTATGCCGATGAGACCGGTGTCGATTGCATCATTCAGGATACGCCCGGAGTTGTAATGGTGTATGTTTACTATTTTGACTACTTCAGTGACGACGGTGTTGGGGCCGTGCAATTCGCCGCGCCGTTGCCGAGCTGCTGGACGGGTGCGATCTGGCTAGGGGACAGTTCTCCGTGGGCAAGCCTCGGTGATTCCCAGCTCAACGATCCCAGGGGTTGGACGGTCGGGTTCGGAAGTTGCCAGATCCTGCCGGTGTTAGTTGGCAGCATCATTTATCTCTCACAGGGGTTGGCGCCGGTGTGCTGTCCGTACCCGGTCGTCAAAGCGGAAGATGGGCATCCCGAAATACCGATGCCGGTTGGGGCCGATTGCAGCGAACCAAACCCGTTCCTGATCGGAATTGAAGCGGGCACGTCTTACATCAACGGCGATCATACCTGCCCGTGCATCTGGCCGGTGCCTGTGCAGGAAAAGACCTGGGGGGGCATAAAGTCGTTGTATCGATAAATCAGGCGGTTTTTGGGGGGAATACCGAAAACTGTTGAGCAACAATGAAGGAGGCAACCGATGAAATCGATTGTAGTCGCGTCCGTGGCGCTGCTGCTGTTTGTCATCAGTCCCGCCGACGCGCAAAGAGTCCAGGGTCAGCTACAACTGTATACTGATGAGACCGGTGTCGACTGCATCATTCAGGATGTACCCGGACTCGTAACGGTGTATGTTT
>CBDVBX010000016.1:0-29207 GCA_965372335.1 uncultured bacterium
TCAGCGTTTTTCGCAGATCATGATGATCCGCTCCGACAACTCTTCGTCGTAATCGCTGCGGTCGTAGTCGCCGAATACGCCCGACACTCCCAGGGATACACTTTCGAGCATCGTCGTCAATTCCGATCGCGTGTACAATCGGACCCGCTCGTCGTACGCCACCGTTTCGCCGGTGGCCCCGTTTTGCGCTTCCACCCCTTTGACCAGGTAGCGGCCATTCGATTGCAGCGAACGGCTCTCGCGCACCACCCACCCCTCGATCTCACGCATCGTGTCTTCCAGTACCTTCGAACGCGCGCGTTCCGCGTTCACATAGTCGAGCAGTAACATACCACCCGTACGAAGTACCCGCGAGACCTCGCGTAACACCAAAAGGTTGTCCATGTCGGCGGCGAAATAACCGAAACTCGTAAACATGTTAAGCACTGCGCCAAACACCCCGGCTCCAAAAGGAAGCCGCCGCATATCGGCGCACACCAGCCGCCCCGACAAACCGTTGCGGTTGGCAGCTTCGCCGAGCAGGAACTCCGATAAGTCCACCCCCCACGTGCGCAGTTCCCTCTTGTCGGCCGAGACCATGTAGCGGCCGTTGCCACATGCCAGGTCCAGGACCGGATCACGACCGGCGATCAAGTCGCCGAATGCGTCCAACACCATTTCCGCCTCGGCGTCGTCGCGGTGCCGGTAAAGGACCGGGTAGATCCGGTCGAATGCGATCTCGTACCACTCCACAGTTATCTCACCACCTCAGGCCCAGTGTCTTCCGGCAGGACAATCGTATCCGCCGCGTAATTGTCGTCATCACGATACGGGTATGACTCGGTGAAGTGTAGTCCGCGGCTTTCCTTGCGCCGCAACGCGCATTCGATGATCAGCTTTCCCACCAGTATGATGTTGCGCAGCTCCAACAGGTCGCGTGTTAGCCGACAATTCCAGTAAAGCGACACAACCGTCTCGCGCAATTGATCGATTCGTTTCTTGGCGATTTCCAGCCGATGATCGCTGCGTACGATACCGACATAGTCCCACATAATTTGGCGCGCTTCGTTCCAATCGTGTTCCAGGATCACCGAATCTTTCAAGTCTTCGGTTCCTTCCTCTTCCCACGGCTTGGGTGTTCCCGTTACCCGGCCGCGCTCGAAACCCTCCAGCGCCGCATCCGCGGACCTTTGCGCGAACACCAGCGCTTCTAGCAGAGAATTGCTCGCCAGCCGGTTGGCCCCGTGGAGGCCCGTATGGCTCGCCTCTCCAACGGCATACAGGTTGTCCACCGACGCCTTCCCGTTGGCATCTACGTCGACGCCGCCGCAAAAGTAGTGCGTGGCCGGCACCACCGGAATTGGCTCGGTGCGCATGTCGATACCCAATCCGAAGCACGTCTTGAATATGTTGGGGAACCGTTTTTCGATAAACGCACTCTCGAGGTGCGTGAGGTCGAGGTAGACGCACGCATCGCCCGAGGTCTTCAACTCGTTGTCGATCGCACGCGCGACGACGTCTCGAGGGGCGAGCTCGCGCCGGTCGTGGTAGCGCTCCATGAACGTCGTCCCGTCCGTTCTGATCAACCGCCCTCCTTCGCCGCGGAGCGCTTCACTCAACAAAAACGACGTCATCTCGCTGTGGTACAGGCACGTGGGGTGGAACTGGACGAACTCCAGGTTGGCGATCTGCGCTCCGGCCCGGTACGCCATTGCCAGTCCATCCCCCGTGGCGATGTCGGGGTTGGACGTGTACAGGTAAACCTTGCCCGCCCCACCCGTGGCCAGAAACGTCCTCTGGGCGGCGAAGGGGACCACCACCCCCGACACCTCGTCCAAGACGTACGCGCCGTAGACCGCCGCGGCGCCTCCGGGGTTTTGTTCGAGGTGCCGTTCGCAAATCAAGTTGACACCCATGTGGTGCCGGTAGACTTCTATATCGGGATGACAGTTGACGGCGTCGAGCAACGTTTGCTCGACTGCCTTGCCAGTGAGATCGGCACAGTGGACGATACGGTTTCGCGAATGGCCGCCCTCCAGACCCAGGTCGAGTTCGCCGCGGTTCCGGGAAAACGGCACCCCCATCGAAATGAGATCTCGTATCCGGTCGGGCCCCTCCCGCACGACGAACTCCACCACGTCGCGACGGCACAATCCAGCACCGGCCCCCAACGTGTCTTCGACGTGTAGTTCGAAGGAGTCCCCCTGTTTGAACACCGAAGCAATCCCGCCCTGCGCCAGGTTGGTGTTGGAATCCGACGGATCTCGTTTGGTGACGATGTTTACCCGGCCGCGCTCGGCCAGCCGCAGCGCGAGTGACAGACCGGCGATGCCCGAGCCAATGATGAGGAAATCGGAGGTTTTCACTTCGGTGGGTGGCTTAATCGACTGAAAGGTATGGATTTAGTCGTTGTGCATTGTCCTCTGATCCTATGGTAAGCAATGCTTTTAGCGATTGCAACATCTAACCCGCTTCGCGTGCACAATGCACCGGCACTGCGCCGACCGGCTGCCCACGCCATCGACTTCTCCGCAATCAGCATAATGCCAACAAGTTACGCAAACTAGTGTATCGACGATTCTGGCATACTCATTGCGTATCAGCCCTCCAGATTCATCTAATCTACGCGCGCCTCCGCGCGCATCTACGGTAGACCGTATCAGGAGGTAGGTTCCATGCTGAGGAAGACACTAGTTTTAACGGTTGCGTTGGCTGCGATGGCGCTGGTGATGACCAGCTGCGACAACGATCCCCAACAAAACCGGTCGGTCTTGTCCATTGAGTCACTTACAACCGAGGAAGGCTTCGCCGCACCCGTGATAAGCGATGTTCTCACGAACGGTTCGGTGTTCCCCGACGCGGTGACGGTTGTTTTTCAAAACAGGCCGTACAGCCAGCTCATCACGACCGCTCCAGACAGACCGTACGGAGACTACGAGATTTATAAATACAGGGTAGAGTGGGAAAGCACGGACGGCAGTACGCCGGCGCTGCCGACGTACGAGGCCGATATGGGACTGACTGTGCCGAGTTTTAAGTCGGCGGGCGCCAGCGTCATGATCGTGACGTGGGAGAACAAAGCCAACCCGCCGCTCAGCGCGTTGGTGGGTGCGAACCAGGAAGCCCGAATGAACGCAAAAATTACATTTTTCGGCCACGAAACGGGCACCGGTCGCGAAACGACTATCCAAGCGCAGATCGGTGTTATCTTCGCCGACTTTGCCGACCCTGCAGGCCCGTAAAAACCACAGGGCATGGAACCGCCCGCTATTGCTTGAATACGGCAACCGGATCGACGGTCACTCGACGGTCCCCAAAAAAGCCGCGGATCTAGTCCGCGGCTTTTTTTAAGATATGCGCCATAGGGTCTTCGCCAAACAACTCCAGCTTCAAACGAGCAACGGCGAACAGTTCCCCCGGGGCTCCCAGATCGGACAACTTCGACCAGTCCTTTTCGGTGGTAACGACGGTATCGATCCCTCTTTTTTCGGCCTCCCGCACAATCCAGTCGAGATCACTCGCGCGGTATCTGTGATGATCCGGGTAGCGAAAAGAAAGCGCAAGACCTTGGCGTTCGCGCGCGAGGTGCGCTTCGAAAAGCTCCGGCTGCCCAATGGCGGATAGCGCCGCGTACGAGTCGCGTCCGTTCTCCCCCTCACCGTTCCAAACGACGTCGATCTTCCGGCGAATACCAAACGCGGGTATTCGGACTCCCGCCGCCCGTGCAATCGACTCGCACGCGACGGCCAGACCCGCCTCGTCCTCCACAAGGGTTACGCCGACGATGTCGGCCCGCTCCAGCGCCTCCACCGGCTCGCGTAGCCGTCCGGCGGGCAGGAGCCAACCGTCCCCGATCGGCCGTCCCCCGTCGACCAGTACGATGTCGATGTCCCGTGGTACTCCCCACGACTGGAAAGCGTCGTCCATAACGGCGTGCGTCGGATTCAGTGTTTTCGCCGCCAGGTCCAGCGCCCGCCATTTGTCGCGGCAGAACAACAATGGGACTTCCGGCAGACGTCGGGCTACCATCGCGCCTTCGTCGCCGACCTCGGCTGATAGACCCGCCATTCCCCGGCGCAGGCCACGAACACCCGCGTGCCGGGTGATCGGCGTCTCATCGGAGGTCCCCGGGACGACCGTCACAACGTCGATCCGCTCTGCGATCCCGCCGAATCCCCGGCTGACGTATACCGGACGACCACCGGCGGCTGCAATGCCCGCCACCAAGTGCATGGACAGCGGCGTCTTGCCGCTGCCTCCCACCTCCAAATTGCCGACTGAGACTACGCACAAGCCGTCTGGCGCTCTCCGGGCCCCTGCCGAACGGACGCTCCGTACCGCGTTGGACGCTGCCTGGTACAACCAACTGGCCGGTACCAGGACTGGAAGCAGCCAATCTCGCCGTCGGTCGCCGGCGTGCACCGTTCGAACGCCCGGCGGGTATACTACCTCCCAAGGCTGCTCACCCGACGTATTCATCGTCGCTCGCCCGGGTAATGGCGTTGAGTTTTTCTTCCAGTTCAAGTCGTTTCTCTTCGATTTGGTGATCGTCGGCCTGTGAAGGTACCAACACCGGCTCGCCGTAGCGCACGCGGACCTCGGTAAACGGGTAGGGCAACTCGAAGGCGTCCCACGACGAAAACGTTTTGTGCCGCTTCGAGGCCGTCGTAATCGGTACGATGGCCGCGCCCGACATCTTGGCAATTTGGATCGGCCCCGCTTTGACTTTGTAGCGCGGGCCGCGGGGGCCGTCGACGGTGATGCCCAAGTCAAAGCCCTGTTCGAGTTTTTCCACCATGTTGAAAATCGCTTTTGTGCCCCCACGTGTACTGGAGCCGCGGACGTGGCCGAAGCCGAGGTGGCGGATCGTTCGCCCCAGCATTTCGCCGTCGCGATGCTCGCTGGCCAACACTTGAACGGACCGATTCCGGTGCGTAAAACTCAAAGGTAGCAGCCGCCCGTGCCAAAAGGTGTAGATCACATTGGGTGAGTGTTCGCGCGCGCGTCGTTCCAATTCGGCGTCGTCCTCTCGAATCCGCCACGTAAACCCGAAGCAGCGTATGATCGCCGAACCCGCAAACGCCATAAGCGTCATTTTTACGTCCATTCGCCCCCCAACAGTTCCTGCGCGATCTCGGCAACCCGCGAGCACCCGCCTCCTCCGGAAAGGGTCCGCCGCAACTCCTGAAATCGACCGAGCATGTTCGCTCTAGCTTCCCCGTCGGCGAGCAGCTCCAGCGCCACCCGTGCGATCCGCTGCGGTTTGGCGGCGCCCTGTACGAATTCAGGACAAACCGCGTCGCCCAGTACGACGTTGACCAATCCTATATTGGGGATCTTCACCAGGCGTTTGGCCACTAGATAGTTGACCAGCGATACCTTATAGACGATCACCAGTGGCGTCTCCATCAACGCACCCTGGAGCGTGGCCGTACCCGAAGCGACCAATAGCAAACGCGACCGCCGCATCACGGCGACGGCGTTGTCCGCTACCGAGACGTCGATGCCGCCACCGGCCGAATGGAGGATCGAACGATACAACGCTTCGGGCACCGCGTGACTACGCGCGATTGTAAAACGAATGCCGGCTTGAGCGTCGCCAACTCGCTTGGCCGTCTCGAGCAACACCGGCAGTATCCTTTGTACCTCTTGCACGCGGCTTCCCGGCAACAAACCGACGCCATCGCGTTCGCCCGCCGGCAGTGGGTCCGGCATTTCGTGGTCGACCAGAAACGGGTGCCCCACGAACTCAACTGGTATCCCATGCCGGCGGTACAGTTCTTCCTCGAAGGGCAGTATCACCGCCATCATATCCACCGCGCGCTTCAGCTTGTCCAACCGGCCGGCGCCCCAAGCCCACACCTGGGGGCTGATGTAGTAAAGCACCGGCACCCCCCGCCCCCGCGCGTAACCTGCCAGGCGTAGATTGAGCCCGGGGTAGTCGACGGGAATGAACAAGTCGATGCCGTCTCTCAGTCGCGCTTTGAGCGATCGTTCGAGTCGTATAAATCGTGGCAGATTGGCGAGCACTCCTGAGAATCCGAGAACGGCGTAATCGTGGTAGTGATACAGCAACTCTGCACCGGCCTCCCTGCAATTGTCCCCGCCGAAGGCCAGCACTCTCGCGCCGGGCATTCTTTGCTTGAGCTTGCGAATGAGGTGGGCGGCGTGGATATCGCCGCTCATCTCGCCGGAGCAAATCAGGATCGTCGGACCGGGTGGCATGACGCGCGGATCACCGCTGGGCGGCGATGTCTCGTTGGACAATTTCGAAGATTTCGACCGCGAGACGCACCGCGTTCAGTCCGTCTTCGCCGGTGACCGGGGGCGGCTCTCGTGTGGCCACCGAGCGGCAAAACGCCCGCAGTTCTTTTTCGAGGGGTTCGACCTCGTCCGATCCAAACGACTCGAACTCGATGAAGTCGCCCAATTGAAACTTGTCGTAGCCGTCGGCGTGCTTTCGAAGTCGAGCGATGCGTTCTTCGAATCCGGCGGACTTGCGATATTCCACCGCCTGCCCGCGTCGCATGTCGATCGATATGTACCGATTCTTCGAGAACAACCGGAGCTTTCGCATGGGCTCCACCGACACCCGGCTGGCCGTCACGTTGGCCACGCATCCGCTCGCGTACTCGAGACGCGCGTTGACGATGTCGGGGGCTTCGGTGAGAACGCCGGCCCCTTTGGCGCGGACTTCGACCGGGGCCTCACCCAGTAAATAAAACAGAAGATCGAGGTCGTGAATCATCAGGTCGCCCACCACCGATACGTCGGTCCCCCGGACCGAAAACGGCGCCAGTCTGTGGATTTCGATGAAGGTAGGATTTTGGATGCGTGAACGGACGTTTTCTAACACGCCGTTGAACCGTTCGCTGTGGCCCACTTGCACGAATCGCTCGCCATGCCTCGCGCGCTCGACGATAGACTCCGCATCCGCCAGTTCGCCGGCCAGAGGCTTCTCCACAAAAACGTCCTTGCCCGCCTCCAGGGCCGCCAGCGCATATTTCGCGTGATCCGAAGTGGGGACAACGACACTCACCGCGTCGACGTCTTCGATCAACCCCTCGGCCGATCCGTACGCCGTCGCGCCGAAGTCGGCGGCCGCCGACTCCGCGCGTTCAGCCACTCGGTCGCGGCAGCCGACGAACTCGACCTCGTCCAAACCGCAAAGAACGCGTACGTGCTCTCTACCGAGCCGTCCCGTCCCCAACACGCCAATTCGTAGTCCCATAGGTAATGTAAGAAAAAGGCCACTGCGGCGATTAGGCCGCGAGCCGTGTAACGGGTTGTCGGCCTAGTCGCCGCAAGTCTCGAAGTCACCTACCTGTGCCAAAGCGCCGCTCTGCTGCGGCGCCCTAACCATCGTTCACGTCGACTCGCCGCCGCCGGGCGCTGTCAGCAGCAGCGGCGCTGCGCGACACGGCCAGATGCCGGCATCCAAAGCGACATCCAAATCAATATCCAATACGGCATCTGGCCGTGTTGCGCTATTTCTGAATCCCGCGGTCCGCCGTTTTCAGGAACTCCAGCAATTCCGCCACGTCGGGCCCGTCGAACTCGCCGTTTTCCAGCTTCTCGACCGTTTGCGACACGTTGAGATTGCTGCGATAGAGCAGCTTGTACATCTTCTTTATCTCCATGCGGCGCTGGTCCGAAAACCCCCTTCTGGCCAGTCCCACCGTGTTGATACCGTACACCGACGGAGGGTTACCGGCAATTTTGATGAAAGGCGGAACGTCGCGCTCGACTCGGCTGGCACCGCCCACAAACGCGTGCTTGCCTATCCGTACGAATTGGTGCACCGGGGTCACTCCACCGATGATCGCGTGGTCATCCACCAGGACGTGCCCGGCGAGGTTGACGGAGTTGGCCAAGATGACGTGATCGCCCAGCACGCAGTTGTGCGCCACGTGCGCGTACGCCATCAGCAGGCAATTGGAGCCGATGGTGGTCTCGCCCTCCTCGTTGGTGGCCGTGTTGATGGTGACGAATTCGCGGATTACATTGTCGTCTCCGATACGCAGTCGCGTGCGACCACCTTCGTACTTGAGATCCTGGGGCTCTGTACCGACGCTGGCCCCGTGAAAAATCCGGTTGTTGCGTCCGATGGAGCTCACTCCTTCCACCAACACATTCGAACCCACCACACACCCGTCCCCTAGAGAAACGTCTGGACCGATGACACTGTAAGGACCGATTTTCACGCCGACACCGATTCTTGCCCACGGATGAACTACCGCCGTCGAATGAATCTCGGTCTTTTTTAGGTTAACGCTTTCCACGACTCTTCCTCTTTGGTTGTGCTTTCAAAATCAGCGTTCCACAATGATGGACGACAATTCCGCCTCGGCGGTGAGTTTGCCGTCCACGTAAGCGTGACCTCGCATGGTGCAGATCCCCCGCCGCAGGCGTATCAGTTCCAGTTCGAACCGTAGCTGATCGCCCGGTATCACGGGCCGGCGGAATTTTGCCTTGTCGACGTGAGTAAAATATACGAGGTATTTCTTGGGGTCGTCTACTGAAGTTAGAAGCAATACGCCCCCTACTTGCGCCATCGCTTCGATGATCAAAACCGCCGGCATGATGGGATGCCCCGGAAAATGCCCGGCGAAAAACGGTTCGTTGATCGTTACATTTTTGATACCCACAACCCTTTTTTTGTCTTCCAGTTCGATAATCCGATCTACCAGAAGAAACGGGTAGCGGTGCGGCATGATCTCCTGTATCACGTTTATATCCCAGGTGCCATTGGACGTCGCGATGGCCGTCTGCTTTTGCCTCTGCCTGAGATCCCACAATTTTCTGACAAATTTGATGTTGGCAGAGTGTCCCGACCGGACGGCATAGATGTGACCTTTGATCGGGGCGCCTAGCAGCGACAGGTCGCCCAAAAGGTCCAAGATTTTGTGCCTGACGCACTCGTCGGTAAAACGAAGCGGTGTTTCGTTCATAATCTTGTCTTTTTCGAACACGATGGCGTTGTCCAGAGACCCACCTTTGATGAGCCCCATTTCGCGCAGTGATTCGACGTCTTCTATCAGAACAAACGTCCGCGCGCGCGATATCTCGCGTTCGAATATTTCGGGATTCATCTCAAACGTCGCGTACTGCGTGCCAATACACGGGTTGTCATACTGAATCGTAAAACTCACACGAAACGTATCGGCCGGAACGGCGTGGATTTCGACGTCTCCATCCTGGTAGGTAACTACCCGGTCCACTTCGAAGACATCGACGGGAACACCCTGGTTTTCGATGCCGGCTTTCTGAAAAGCACTCACGTAAGCGGAATAGTTGCCTTCGGGGGGTTCCGGCGGCTCGTTGCCCGTGATTTCGATCACCAGATTGTCGATCTGCAGGCCGTAGCACGTCGCCAATACGTGTTCTACTGTATGAATGGCCGAATCCCCGTCACCGATCGTTGTATTGCGATGCACAGGCGCATCATTCGCCACGCTGGTCACAACGGCGGGTATCTCCACCGGACTTTCACCGTCCACCCTAATAAATTTAATGCCGCTGTTAGGCGGCGCCGGTTTAAATTTAAGGCGTATCGTGTTGCCGGTGTGTAGTCCTAGACCCTCCAGGTCAAACTCCCGACTTATCGTCTTCTGTTGACGAATCAAACACCCCTCCCTCTTCCAGTTTTTTCAGCTTTTTCTCCAGATCCTTCACCCGTTCGAAAAGATCCGGCAGCTGATTTGTACACGCCGACAACTTGAGCGCCTTTCTGTGTTCGCGCGCGGGGTATCCGGACACCGTTGTGTTGGCCGGAACCGACTTGGTCACCCCGCCCTGCCCCCCCACCATCGCACCGTCCCCAACGGTGATGTGTCCCGCCAGGCCAGCTTGACCCGCCAAAACAACGTTTTTGCCCAACTCCGTGCTTCCCGAAATGCCGACCTGTGCGGCCAGAATACAGTCTTCCCCGATCACCACATTGTGGGCGATTTGAACGAGATTGTCGATCTTGGATCCGCGTTTTACCCGGGTTTCTCCCGTGGTCGCACGGTCCACGGTACTGTTGGCACCTATCTCGACATCGTCCTCTATAATCACTCGGCCTATCTGAGGCACCTTGTGGTGCGTTTGACCGTCTTTGGCAAAACCGAATCCGTCGGCGCCTATCACCGCTCCGGGCTGAATGATCACCCGATCGCCGATGGTACACCCCTCGCGGATGGTCACGTTGGGGTAGATCAGGCAATCGCGCCCCAGTACGACCTTTTGGCCGATGAAAGAACCGGCAAGAATGGTGGTACCATTACCGATGCGGACGCCGGCACAAACCTGGCAAAACGGCCCCACGGCGACGTCCTCACCTATGACCGCACTGTCGTCCACCACCGCCTCCTCGTGAACCATGCGGGGATAACGAACCATCAGTTCTTCGGCAAACAGATTGAGGACTTTCAAGTAGGCAAAATACGGATTTTCGATTCTGACAATCGGTTTGTCGATTTTCAGGTTCGGCGGCGCGATCACTGCCGATGCCAAAGTCGTTTCGAGGAATACTTCGTACTTCGGATTTGCGATGAAAGTAATGTCCCCCGCCTTGGCCTCGCGTATGCCAGCCACGCCCTGGATTTCGACGGCAGAGTCGCCTTCGACCTTGCCGCCGACGATGTCGGCGAGTTCCCCTAATTTGAAACTTAGCGAGTTCACTTCATTCTCTCCTGCCAACGTTCCTACTGCATCTCTCTGAGCTTGCCGAGCACGACTTCCGTCAGGTCGAGCGCCTTGTTCGCATAAACGATATTCGCGTTGGCCACGTCGAAGATGATCGAGTAGCCCTGCTCTTTGCCGAGATCCTCGAGAATCAGGTTGATCTTTTCGACGATGGGCTGCGTGAGTTCTTTGTTCCGACGCGCCGCAACACCGTCGTCGCCGAAAGTCTCGTCCATGAATTGCTGGTACTCGGCCATCTTGCGGTCGAGTTCGAGTTTCTTTTCTTTTTTCTTCTCCTCGGACAGCATCAGGCTTTGTGCCTGGAGCTCGTCGCGCAGCTTTACAATGTCCTGCTCCATCCGTTGTTTCTGCGCAGTCCACTGGTCTACTTCTTGGCGGTAGACTCGCTCGGCGTCTTGCGTTTCTTGATATTCCGCGAAAATTTTAATTGAATCAATGTAGCCGATTTTACCATCCTGGGCAAGCAAAGAAATAGACGCGATCGGGACGATAAAAACGACTAAGACCAACGCCGCAATCATCTTTGTTCTCATTGTGTTACACTCCTTACTTTAAAGTTTACTCGATGAGGGATAGGGATTAGAACATACCCCCAAACGTGATATGCGGCTCCCAAGCGGCCCCTCCAACCCTGTCAATTCCGTAACCGTAATCCAAACCGACTGTTCCCAACATCGGCAGCTCGATACGCACGCCGAATCCGACCCCTTTTCGCAGATCGAACAACGAGGCGCCTTGGAAGCTGTTCCAAGTGTTACCCCCATCGGCGAAGAATAGACCGTAAACCGTCGGCCCGGCGATAGGAAAGTTCACCTGGAACGTCGAGATCTGCATGAAGCGGCCGCCGACGAAAATGGGATTGCCCCGGGGGACAATTTCGTAGAAATCGTACCCGCGGACACCCCACCGGCGGTTGCCGCCTAGCCGGTATTTTTCGTAGTCCGGCACCTGTTCGGGACTTTGATACCCGTCAAGTACACCAAATTGGTTGCGGACCTCAAGCACAAAACGCCAGAACAGCGGCTCGTAAAACCTGAAATCAATGTCGTAGCTCTGAAAGTGAATGTCTCCGCCCAGTAGTTCCCCTCCGGTCCAACGGCCGGTGACTACCGTGCGCGTCCCCATAGTGGGGTGGAAAGGGTTGTCGGTCGAGTTGCGCATCAGCGTCAGCGCCACCGTGCCGGTCCTTTGCGGCCACGGTGTCGACAGCAACGGACCGCGGTAGCCCGGTGAAAAATTGCTCAAATCGACGCGCTCCCAGCTGTACCTGACGAACATCGTCGAGTAGTCGAACCACGGAAACGGCCGGCCGACGCGGAATGATACCCCTGTGCGCCGGTCGCTAAAAAACTGTTGCTGCACCTGGTTTTGAACCCGGTTGTACACACTGACACTCACTTCCGTGGGAGTGCCCATAAACCACGGATCGGTGAGGCTGACGTTGATGTTCTGGCGGGTGCGGGCAAACTCCCAGTCGAAGCCGATCCTCAGCCCGCGCCCCAGAAAGTTGGGTTCTTGGACGCCGATGAAACCGCTGACGCGGTTGAGCTGTGAAAAACCGGCGCCCAAACGGAACTGGCCCGCCGGTTTCTCTTCCACGCGCAGCGTGATGTCCAGATCTCCGGTTTCCTCATCCGGGCGGCCCGGGATCACCTGGGGCGGTCCGGCGAAAAAGCCCAGGTTGAACACCTCCCGTAGTGATCGAATAAGGCGCGACCGCAAAAACACGTCGCCCGGCGTGATCACCAGCTGACGCCGTATGACCTGTTCGTATGTCTTGGTGTTCCCCTCGATGTTGATCTCGCGGATATGAGCGGGCTTTCCCTCGGTGATTTCAAATTCGACGTCGATTACTTTTCCCTGGACCGACTTGACCGGGCTGATCGTGCTATAGATGTAACCGCGATCCGCGTAAATCGACGAGATGTCATCGCGGATGCGGGCGAACTCGGAGTCGTCGAATACTTCCCCCTCGTACATGGTGATCATCTGCGAGATCAGCGTATCCGGGAACAATTTGTTCCCGGACCAAGTCACCTTTCCGACCTCGTACTGTTTTCCCTCTTCGACGGTGACAAAGATGTCGAGGTCTTTGCCGTTTTCGGAGAACACCAACTCTTTGTCTATGATACGGGCATCCAGGAAACCGAGACCTCTATACAATCGAAGAATCTCGGCCTGGTCTTCCTCGAACTCTCTGGGCTTGAAGTCACCGCCGCGAAACCAGGAATCCTCCTTGGTCTTCATCATCCCCCGAATCTCATCTGTGTCCAGCGCCGTAACACCGATAAAGTCGACGTGCTTGACCGACACCTTTTCGCCCTCGTCTATCTGGTATATGAGAACACGCGCGCGCAACTCGGGATCGACGGTTATCGTGTCACCAACTTCTACACGGTAGTACCCTTTTTCCTTATATACATCGGCGATCGCATCCCGGTCTTGGCCGAGCAGCGACGGGCGGACAAACGTGCCCCTGCTGATGCCGACGACTTTTTCGAGATCGTCGTGATCGACGTGCTTGTTCCCCTCGTAACGAACCTCTTCAACTTTAGGGTATTCGCGCACACTGATGATCACGGTGATCGAATCGGCGCTGGATATGTCGTCTTTGTAAGCTTGTATGTAACGAAACTGCTTGGTGGCGAACAGTCGTTTGAGCGCTTCCTGGAACTTGACGCGGTCGTAGGGGTCCCCCGGTCCGAGCCGGATCACGCGCCGGATTTTGTCGGCGGACACCTGTTCGTTTCCCTCGACGACGATCGAGGCGATGTACTGATCGGCGGCTTGAACGGCCGCGGGCACAGCAAACGTGGCCACGATCGATAGCGCCAGGGCCGCATACAAAAAACCCGCGCGCTGAGCGCAGGGGAAACGACCGCGAGATGCTAACTTACGTGTTTTCATAGGTCTATCATCGAAAACCGTGTGCATGCTAGCACAAGCCCCCACCCGTGTAAATAGAAAACACCCCCGGTTTGTCGCCAGGGGTATTTCATAACTATTGTATTGACAAGACGTTACAAATGAAAGCCGCCTGTCGTCCGCGCGCTACTGCGACGTGTCTTTCTCTGTCTTAGACACCAGATCGAACTTGAGGTTCCCTTCTTCGCTGTCGACGGATATCTCCGCCTCGCCGCCGATGCCTTGCCTGAGCAGCAACTCGCTCAAGGGATCCTCTAGATACCGCTGGATGGCGCGCTTTAGGGGTCGTGCACCGTGGGCGGGATCAAATCCTTTCTCTATGAGAAATGTCTTCGCACTAGCGGTGAATTCGATTTTCATATCCAGAACTTCGATCCGCTTGCAGAAATCTACCAACAGAATGTCGACGATTTCTCTCATATCGTCCTTGTTCAGCGGGCGAAACACGATCGCGTCATCCAGCCGATTGAGAAACTCTGGATTGAACGTCTTTTTGAGACTGTCCAGCAGCTTGCCTTTGACCGTTTGGAACTGCGATTCGCTGCCCTCGTGCGAAAACCCGAGAGTCTTGCCCGACCTCATATCGCCGGCGCCCACGTTGGACGTCATGATGAGCACAGTGTTGCGAAAATCCACCCGCCGACCGTAGTTGTCCGTTAACTGCCCCTCCTCCATCACCTGCAGGAGAATATTGAAGATGTCCGCGTGCGCCTTTTCGATTTCGTCGAGGAGGACCACAGAGTACGGTTTGCGCCGTATCTTTTCGGTGAGCTGTCCGCCCTCGTCATAGCCGACATACCCTGGAGGGGCGCCGATTAGGCGAGACACCGAAAATTTCTCCATGTACTCCGACATATCGATACGTACCAGTGACTCATCGGTCTCGAACAGCACCGCGGCGACTGTCTTTGCCAACTCCGTTTTGCCCACGCCGGTGGGGCCGAGGAAAATGAAACTACCAATCGGTCGCTTGGGGTCGCGTAATCCAGCGCGATTGCGTCGCACCGCTTTGGCGACCGCCTCGACCGCCTCGTCCTGCCCGACGACACGCGTCTTGAGTTCTTGTTCGAGGCGCAGCAGTTTTTCCGTTTCTTCCTCTTCGACTTCGCTGATCGGGATACCGGTCATCGACGCCACCACCTTTGCGATGTCGGCGCCCGTTACCACGCTCTCTTGAACCTGCTTGGTCTCGTTCCAGTTTTTGCGCAGTTCGTCCAGTTTCTTGCGCGCATCTTTCTCGCTGTCGCGGTACCGGGCCGCTTTCTCGAACTCCTGCGCTTGGATGGCCGATTCCTTCTCTCTCGAGATTTCCTCGATCTGCGTTTCCAACTCTTGCAACTCCGTCGGCGCCGTTACCACCGCCAGTCTTGCCCGAGAACCGGCTTCGTCGATCACGTCGATCGCCTTGTCGGGTAGGAAGCGGTCGTGCAGGTACCGCTCGGAGAGAAAAACCGCGGCGCGAACCGCGTCATCGCTGATCTTGACCCGGTGGTGCGCTTCGTACTTGTCACGAAGGCCGAAGATGATCGCGATGGTCTCGTCCTCGGTGGGCGGGTTGATCATGATCGACTGGAATCGACGCTCGAGCGCGCCGTCTTTCTCGATATGCTTTCGGTACTCGTCAAGCGTGGTGGCGCCAATGCACTGGAGTTCCCCCCTGGCCAGTGCGGGCTTGAGCATGTTGGAGGCGTCTATGGCGCCTTCGGCGCCGCCGGCCCCTACGATGGTGTGAATCTCGTCGATGAAGATCATGACCTCGTCGGAGGCGCGAATTTCGTTTATTATCGACTTCAGGCGTTCCTCAAACTGACCCCTGTATTTTGTTCCCGCCACAACAGATGCGAGATCGAGAGAGCAGATGCGCTTGTCCTTGAGGATCTCGGGAACCCGGTTTTCGACGATCCGTTGGGCCAGTCCCTCGGCGATGGCCGTCTTTCCCACGCCGGGCTCGCCGATCAGGACCGGGTTATTTTTCTTGCGCCGGCTCAGGACCTGAATGACCCGTTCGATTTCGGCTTCGCGCCCGATGATCGGATCCAGCTTGTTCTCTCTGGCCATCTGCGTTAGTTCGCGGCCGAACTGGTCTAGATTGGGCGTGTCGCTCTTTTCCTTTTTGGCCTTGCGCGCTTTTACCGTCGTTGTCGGCCCCAGCAACTTTAGGACCTCCTCGCGGACGCGTTTACGGTCGACACCCAATTCGGCCAGAACCTGCGCGGCCACGCCCTCGCCCTCACGAATGAGACCGAGGAGCAAGTGCTCGGTCCCCACGTAGTTGTGGCCCAAAAGCCGCGCCTCCTCGATCGCCAGTTCGAGTACGCGTTTGGCCCGGGGGGTAAACGGGATCTCGCCAATGGTGAGTGTTCCGCCCGAGCTCTTGACCATGTTCTCGACGGCTTGTTGGATCTGTTCGAATTCGAGATCCAGTTTGCTCAGGACCTTTGCGGCGATACCCTCGCCTTCACGCACGATCCCCAGCAGGAGGTGCTCGGTGCCGATGTAGTCGTGCTGCAAACGATTGGCCTCGTCCCTAGCGAAGTAGATGACTTTGCGTACCCTGTCGGTAAAACGATCCTGCATCTAAAGATCCTCCTGATTTCCCGTCTCTCGTGGTCGGCTTTGGCACCGGACTACGGAGTGTTGCTGGCCAGCGCGCTCCTTATGTACTCCGCTCTGGCGACGTCCCGCTCCTGCGAGTCCATCGTATTACCTGTCATTCTTTGCAGATGGGCGGGTTGGGTGTAAACGAGCAAGTGGTTGAGCGTCTTGATCTGCACGTCCTCGACGATTCCGACGCCCACTCCCAGCCGTACCGCCGATATCAGGCTCAATGCTTCTTTTGTGCTGACGCTGTGGGCATAGCGCAGAAGGCCGTAGGCGCGCCAAACCTTGTCTTCAAGCAAGCTTCGTGCCTTGCTAAACAGCATCTCCCGAGCCTTACGCTCGAATCCGACCACCTTTGTGGCCATCTCCCGCAGGCTCTTGATGAGCGCTTCCTCAGACGCACCCAGCGTGGCGCTATTCGAAAGCTGGAAAAAATTTCCCATTACTTCGCTTCCCTCGCCGTAAAAGCCCCTCATCGTATGATTGAGCTTGTTGAGGGATTCGAGCAGTTTGTTGATCTCCCGGCTGTGCACCAGTCCCGGCAGGTGGATCAACACCGACACCCGCAGTCCGGTCCCCACGTTTGTGGGGCACGCTGTCAAATACCCGTATCGCTCGCTGAACGCGATGTCCAGCTCGGCGGTCAGCTCGTTGTCCAGGCGGGCAGCCTTTTCGTACGTGACCGCGAGGTCGAGTCCCGAACCGTACGCCTGCAGCCTCAAATGATCCTCTTCGTTGATCATGAGGCATACGTCTTCGGCGTGATTGACGACCAGGCCGCGATTGGCCGAGTTGTGCAGAAACTCGCGGCTGACCAAGTGACGCTCCGCAAGAAACTGCCGGTCTAATGTCGACACTTCGCCCATACCGACGAAGCGGGATTTTTCGAACGATGGTGTGTCTCCCGCCACGCGTACAGATTTCGACAGTATACTCGACAGCTCATCGCTGTCGCAGTTGTGCGTGAACCGATGCTCGTAGAGGTTGCGCGCGATCCTAGCGCGGCTGGACATGATGATTTCACTTTCCTCGCCGCTGGCATCCAGCCAAGGAGCGGGCGTTTTCAACATCTCATTGGCGTCGAACACCGCGCTAACCTTTCGACTCGTGGTCTTGGGGCCCTCGCCCGTCGTTATTGTCGTCTGCCGCTTCCGCGGCACCGGTTGCCGCTCTGCCTGCACCCGGGTTCACAGTCTTATCTTTGGCTGCTTCCGCTTCCACAAGTCGGATCTCGTCTCGCAACTCGGCGGCGTGCTCATAGGCCTCACTGTCTATCGCTCGCGCGAGCTCTTCCTTGAGCTGCAACGCCCGCTGGCGGGCTGCACTCTTTCCCCCCAGCCTGACCGGGGTTTTACCGACGTGCTGGGTACTACCGTGTATGTGCCGAAGGAGCGGATTGAGCTGTGCTTCGAACGACCGGTAGCACTCCGGGCACCCGAACCTGCCCATATTACGAAAATCGGAGTAGTCGTATCCGCACTCCGGACACCTAACGCGACCGATTTTGGCCGTTTCGTCTTTTACGGTGTCGTCAATCAATTCGGCCACCAAATCTCCCAGCCCGTAGGCGCCGGAAGACTGAACGTCGATGCCCTTTTCCTGTGCACATTCGACGCACAAATCCAGGGTGACCATCTTGTCGTTCACGATCTCGGTGTAGTGAATCGTGGCCGGCCGGTTGCCGCATATTTTACATCGAACCGCCATAGCAGAAGCTCCAAGCCAAATGCGTCTCCGCCGTTACGCCAGGTCAGAGAGCCGTCCGTTCTCCAGTAACAACAGCCGGTCGGCGTAGCGGGAAAACCCCCGTTTGTGAGTGACGACAACGAAGGTTTTGTCCTGTTCGCGCGAGAGCGAGCGAATGAGCTCGTGTATCTCCTCGCCCGTTTCGTCGTCCAAGTTGCCGGTGGGCTCGTCCGCCAGCACGACCATGGAATCGCCCACCAACGCCCTTGCAACCGCGACTCGCTGTTGCTCGCCCCCGGACATCTCGCTGGGTTTGTGCAATAACCTGTCGCCCAACCCGACCCTCTCCAACCAGTACCGCGCGCTTTCGGCAGCCTGACTGGCGACTTCACCATCGATGAGACGCGGTACCATGACATTTTCCAACGCGGTGAAGTCGGGTAGTAGAAAGTGAAACTGGAACACAAAACCAATAATGCGGCTGCGCAGGCGGTCCAGCTCCCTTCCTTTGAGATTGTGCGTCGGCCTCCCGCCGACATAGATCTCTCCGCTGTCCGGTCGGTCCAAGGAACCCAGGATATGGAGCAGCGTGCTCTTGCCCACCCCGGACGCGCCCACGATCCCTACCACTTCGGCCCGACGGACAGTCAGATCGACACCGCTGAGGACCTCAATTTCGCTGCCCGTGCCGCGGAACGTCTTGGTGACGCCCGCGGCGCGCAATACCGGGCTTTCATCCATAAATGTATATCCCGCTCGCGTATAACACAAGTGGCAAGCAATCCATCATATCTTATTTATTCCTAGTCAATTACACGTTTCGGATCGCATCCAATGGCATCATGCGGCTGGCCTCCCAGCTGGGATAGATGGTGGCCAGAAAACAAATCGCAATCGAGCTGGCACCAACCAACACCAGGTCGGGCCATTGGACTAGCACGGGAAGCGTCTTGATGAAATACACGTCGCCCGGGAGGCCCAATTCGATCCGGTCGAGAATGACGCAAGCGACGTACCCGACTACCAACCCGCCGATCGTGCCCGCCAGGCCGATGACCGTACCTTCCAGCATGAATATCGACAGGACACCCCTCGACGACGCCCCCATCGATCGCAGGATGCCGATTTCAATTCGTTTTTCCATGATCACCATGGTTAACATCCCCACCAAGTTGAACGCCGCCACCAGGATGATCAGGGTGAGCATCAGAAACATCAGGATCTTTTCAATTTTCATGTAGCTGAATAGGTTCTGGTTCATGTTGATCCAGTTGTTGGTCCCGTACTCTTTTAGCGAGAGGTGTTCCCTCAGTTGGGAGTCGAACCTGGTCGCACGATACATGTCGTCCAGTTTGATACCGATGCCTCTCAGCCCCGTCTCGAAATCAAAAAACCGGTCGGCATCCCGATAGTCCATATACACGAATCTCGAATCGAACTCGTACATACCGCTATCAAAAAAACCGATCACTCGACACTGCTGCGCGCGCGGTTCCACTTTGCCGGAGCTGACCGTCGACGGCGCCGTCACCAGTGAGATCTGTTCGCCCAACCCCACACGCATTTCAATCGCCAGGTCGAGTCCCAAGACGACACCGTAAACCGTATCTGGATCCTCGAAGTAGGCCGTATCGAACGAATCGATTTCTGGTTTGATGCTGTCCACGACGGCCGAAACATCCGCCTCCCTCTCCAAATCGACGCCCTTTACGATCACGCCGCGTATCCGGGTGCGCCGGCCCGGCACCACCTCGTACGCCGCCAGCGCTTCGGAGCGGACGAATGGCGCGGCAGCAACGACGTGCTCGCGGTTTTGAACCTCGTCGATAAGCAATTCGATGTCAGCCCACGCCTCCGGCGTGCGCGCGAATACCAGCACGTGGGTGTTGAAGCCGACGATTCGTTGACGCAGCTCCGTTTCGAAACCGTTGATTACGGACAGCACGATCACCAGCGTCATCACGCCGACGAACACACCGCCAACGGCTATCGACGTGATTCGCGACACCAGGGCGGATCGTTTCTTGGTTTGGAGGTAACGTTTGGCGACGAACAGGGCGTAGCTCATCAACCCCGGCCTTCCTCGGGCCGCATGTGGGGAAAGAAGATCACGTCACGGATGGAACGGCTGTCCGTAAACACCATGGTGAGGCGGTCGATACCGATGCCGAGTCCCGCAGCCGGTGGCATCCCGCATTCCATCGCGCGAATGTAGTCTTCGTCCAGCATGTGGGCCTCGTCATCTCCCTTGGCGCGAAACGCAGCTTGCTCTTCGAACCGCCTCCTCTGCTCGATGGGATCGTTCAGCTCGGAAAAAGCGTTACCCACCTCGAAACCGCACACGAATGGCTCGAATCGCTCCACCAGACCGGGTTCGCTCCGGTGGTCCTTGGCGAGCGGCGAGAGTTCTTTGGGGTAGTCGTAGACGAACGTTGGTTGTATCAACGTAGGTTCGACCAGTTCGCTGAACACCTCGTCCAGCGCCTTCGAAATCGGAACATCGGGTTCGAGCTTGACGTCGAGCCTGGCGGCCTCCGCGTGTACATCCTCGACGGACAATCCACGGAAATCGACACCTGTCGCCTGGAGCAGTGAATCAAAAAACGTGACTCGCTTCCACGGCTGATTGAAGTCGATCTCGTGCCCGCCGTAGGTAACCACGCCGTTCTCCGTTAATTCCGCCGCGATCACCTGCATCATTTCTTCGACCATGTCCATGTAGTCGTTGTAGTCGAGGTAAGCGGCGTAGCACTCCATCATGGTGAATTCGGGATTGTGAGAACGGTCGATACCCTCGTTGCGAAAATCCTTGGAGAATTCGAAAACGCGCTCGAATCCGCCGACCAGGAGCCGCTTCAGGTACAGCTCGTCGGCGATGCGCAGGTAGAGCTGCATGTCGAGGGCGTTATGATGGGTGGTAAACGGCCTCGCAGCCGCCCCTCCGTAGAGCGGTTGGAGGATCGGCGTTTCGACCTCGAGAAAACCTTTTGAGATCAGAAATTGGCGCATGGTTTCAACTAACTTCGACCGCGTGTAAAACACGTCGCGCACGTCGCGGTTCATCATCAGATCGAGATAGCGTTGGCGGTAGCGTATTTCCTTGTCGGTGAGACCGTGCCATTTCTCTGGCAGCGGACGGAGCGCTTTGGCCAACACGTCGAACGATTCGACTTTGACCGTGAGTTCAGAGGTCTTCGTTCGGAACACTTTACCCCGAATACCGACGATGTCTCCCACCTCGACCAATTTGAACGACGCGTACGGCCCATCCCCCAGGACATCTTTGCGAACGTAGAATTGCAGACGGTCCGAGGCGTCCTCGAGGTGGCCGAACATGGTTTTGCCGTGGCCGCGAAGCGACATGACTCGCCCGGCAAGCGATACGTCGGCCTCCTCCGCGGTGAGGCGCTGCTCGTCGCGAATCACATCTTCTCCTCTGTGGGTCACGTCGAACCGGTACGGATAGGGATTACACCCGATCTCGCGGAGCTTTTCCATTTTTTCGACTCGAACCTGGCGAAGCTTCTCGAAGCCTTGTTTGTCGTCGGTGGTGCGGTTTTCGTCAGTCATAACGCGCCTGACTATGCGAGATCATATCACCGCTGTCAACAGTTAAGTCGTTGTGAATTTATGCAGATAGGCTTCAACGAATGCATCGAGATCGCCGTCGAGTACGCGCTGCACGTCGGATGTTTGTTGATCGGTCCGGTGGTCCTTCACCATACTGTAAGGGTGGAGAACGTAGGATCGAATCTGATTTCCCCACGCGATTTCCGTCTGTTTTTGCAGCATCTTGTTCATCTTTTCGCGCTCTTCTTCCATCTTTTTGTGGTAGAGCTTCGCGCGCAGAATCTTCATGGCGTAATCTTTGTTGCGGTGCTGGGAGCGCTCGCTCTGACACTGGACAACGATACCGGAAGGCTTGTGGGTGATGCGAACGGCGCTGTCGGTCTTGTTGACGTGCTGCCCCCCGGCGCCGCTGGCGCGGTAAGTATCGATCTGCAGGTCATCGTCGTGGATCTCGACTTCTATGTTTTCTTCGATCTCGGGATAAACGAATACGGATGCAAACGAGGTATGGCGCCGACTGCTGGAGTCGAACGGGGAGATCCTCACCAGCCGGTGGACCCCGCTCTCGGATTTGAGGTTGCCGAATACGTTGTCGCCACGGATCTCGATCGAAGCGCTCTTGATCCCGGCTTCGTCCCCGGCCGTGACGTCGAGTAGCTTGGCCTGAAATCCTCGTTTCTCTGCGTAGCGGGTATACATGCGAAGGAGCATCTCGGCCCAGTCCTGAGACTCGGTCCCGCCCGCGCCGGGGTGGATGGATAGGATGGCGTCGCGCTCGTCGTCGGGACCGGAGTACAGGGTGGTGATTTCGAGGGCGCCCAGTTCTTGTGCGGCGGCGTCAAGATCAGAGGAGACACTTTCGACCAGAGACTCGTCACCCTCATCCTTGGCGAGTTCCAGGAACTCGGCGCTTTCGTCGATGCGCGTGCGGAGAGATTTTACAGGCTCGATCTTGGACTTCAACGAGCTGACTTCGCGGAGGGTTTCCTCGAAGCGATTTTTGTCCTGCCAGAATTCCGGGTCGTTCATCAGCTGGTTGAGCTCGGCCAGTCGGGTCTCCAGTGCGGGCAGGTCAAAGACACTCCTTTAGTTTTTGGACTCTCTGCTTGAGGTTTTCGAGCTTATCTGTGAGTTGGTCGATGTCTTTCACACTCTTCTCCTATTTGATTTCGAACTCGAGTAGGCCGTCGATCAGGGAGTCAACTTCAGCCAGGACCTCGTCTTTCCGACGGCAAGTGTCCACGATCACGTCCGCCTTGTCCAACGACTCCCGGATGCGGCGCTGGCTCTGTAACCGATCACGTACCTCTTGTTCCGTCCGGCCGCCCTTTGCCATGAGCCGCTCGAACTGGACCTCTTCGGAGCACTTCAGGGCAATCATCAAGTCCCATTCGAAAGGCATATTTGATTCCAGCAGCAACGCCCCATCGATGACCACAAACGGAACTCCAGACGCTCTACGAGAATCTACCAGTCGACTACATTCTACTTCTATCCGAGGGTGAACGATCTCACCCAAAGCCCGCAACGACCGTTCTTCGTTGAACACCAACGCGGCCAGGCGACGCCTGTCGATCCGGCCGTCCGCGTCGAATACCTCCGAGCTGATGCGTTCGCGAATCTCGTCGCGTACCGACGCGTCGTTTTCCAAAACCTCGTGCCCGACGATATCGGCATCGATATGGGCTCCGCCGCGCATCGTTAAGTGCGCGGCGATCGCCGATTGTCCCGTCCCCGATTCGCCAGCGAGCCCCACAATTTTCATCGCTGTTGCACCCCCTTCGAGGTCAGTGAGCGTCGAACCAATTCTTTCCCTCGCCCATGTCTACTTTCAACGGAACGTCGAGTTTTATGGCGTTTTCCATACAGCTTCTGACGATTTCTCTCATGTCGTCCAACTCAGACTCCGGCAAGTCGAACAACAACTCATCGTGAACTTGGAGGATCATTTTAGCACGCAAGCCGCGATCCCGTATCACACTATCCACTTTCAGCATCGCCAGCTTGATGATGTCAGCGGCCGTACCCTGCACCGGTGTATTGACCGCGACACGCTCCGAGAACGAGCGCGCCCTGCCGTTGGAACTATCTATGTCGGGCAGACGCCGCACGCGGTTGAGCATCGTGCACACGGCTTTGTCCACCCGCGCTTTTTCAATCATGTCGTCGATGAACCTTTTGACCCCCGGATAAGAGCGGAAGTAATCGTCGATGAAATGTTTCGCCTCCGCGATATCGATGTCCAACGATTGCGCCAACCCACGTGCGCCCATACCGTACACGATTCCGAAGTTCACCGTCTTCGCGCGAGACCTCATCTCGTCGGTGACGTCGTCGGGCTCGACACCCAGTATCTTGGCTGCCGTCCGCCGGTGAACGTCCGCGTCGTCGTTAAATGCCTTCAGCAGCTCGTCGTCACCGGAGAGGTGCGCCAGAATGCGCAGCTCGATCTGAGAATAGTCCGCGTCGAGGAGCGTCCACCCAGGGCCGGAAGAGATAAACGCTTTGCGGATCTCTCTGCCCTCCGCCGTGCGTATCGGTATGTTTTGCAGATTTGGATCGGAGCTAGACAGGCGACCCGTGCTGGCCACCGCTTGATTATACGACGTATGGACTCTTCCGGTGTCAGGATTGACCAGTTTGGGAAGCGCGTCGACGTAGGTGTTCTTGAGCTTAACCAGCTGCCGATAGTCCAGCAGCAAGCGTGGTACCTCATGCTGATTCGCCAGTCCTGTCAAAACATCGACGTCGGTCGAGTATCCGGTCTTGGTTTTGCGAGACGGCTGCAACCCCAGCTTATTGAACAGCACGCCGCGGAGTTGTTGCGTCGAATTGATGTTGAAGCGCTGTCCCACCGATGTGTAGATTTTTTCTTCCAAATCGCCGATCCGATCCGAGTATCGCCTTGACAATGAATCCAAAAATGGCGTGTCGATATTGACGCCGGTCGTTTCCATGCGCGTCAGCACCTCTTGTAGCGGCATTTCCACGTCACGAAAGAGCGAGCTGACCTGCGAAGCTGCTAGCATGGGCGCAAATACACGTTCGAGGCGAAGCGTATAGTCGGCATCTTCGCACGCGTAATCCGTCACCCGATCCAACGGAACCTTCCGAATGTCTTTATCTCGCGTCCTGCCCTCGAACAGCGATTTGAACGGAATCATCTCATGGCCGCAAAACCCCAGTGCGAGCGAATCCAAGCCGTGCCCCCTGCGAGCCGGATCGAGACAATACGAAGCGATCATCGTGTCGAATTCGATTCCACCCAGCGACAGACCGGCGCGTTGCAGTACAATGGCGTCGTACTTGATGTTTTGTCCGATCTTTGCCGGCTTCTCGGCAGCGAATACGGAACCGAGCGCTTCTCGAATGGTTTCCACTGGTAGCCCGGGGGCGTCTGCGGCGGGTATCAGGCCCAGATCGGACTCGGTTAACGTACTCTTTACCGGCACATAATATGCGACCCCGGGTTCCGTCGCGATGGCGATACCGGCGAGGGTCGCGCGCATGGGATCGAGACTGGACGTTTCGACATCGACGGCGAAAGTTGGGGCGGTTTCCAATTCTTTGGCCAACTGTGCCAGTCGGTCCGGTGAGTCGACCAACTCGTACCTGTGCCCTTCCACCGGCGAATCTTTCGACGCCGCCGATTCATCGGCCCGCTCGGCAACGGGTTCGGTATCCACCTCGCTGAATAGCTTCTGGGACAGGCGCTGGAAATCGAGGTCCTCCAACAACGAGCGAAACGCGGGCGTCCGAAACTCGCCCATGACCATGTCTTCCAACGTGAACGCCACGGGTGCATCGTCGTCCAGCGTAATCAGCCCTCGCGAGAGGAAGGCGTTGGCCCTCCCCTCCTCCAACTTCTTCCTCACCGACTGCGACGACACCGCTTCTAGATTGTCATAGAGCGCGCCCACCGATTCGTGTTCCTGAATGAGTTTCAACGCTGTCTTCTGGCCGATACCGCGAACGCCGGGCACGTTGTCGGACGTGTCCCCCATCAGGGCTAGGTAGTCGACGATCTGGTCCGCGCGAAGCCCCATCGATTCGACCATGCCGTCGGGGCCTATCTCCTTTTCAAGGACGTTTGTCCTGCCGGGCCGGATGACGTGTACGCGGTCGGTCACCAACTGCAGTAGGTCTTTATCCCCCGATATGATCCTGACCGGGACATCGTTTTCTAGTTTTCGTGCGATAGTGGCGATCAAGTCGTCGGCTTCGTACCCCTCGAGCGAAAACTGCGGAATGTTCATTGTCTCGAGGGCGGTGTAAATCACCTTCATCTGTTCGATCAGGGACTCGGGCGGTTCTTCCCGGTTGGCTTTGTACTCGGGAAACTTCTCGTGTCGGAACGTCTTGGCAGGGGTATCGAAGACAACGGCAAGATATTCAGGCCGACGGTTCGCGATCAAGCCGAGCATGGTATTGAGGAAGCCGAATACCGCGCTGGTCTCTTCGCCTCTCGAATTGACCAGGGGCTGCCGGATGAACGCGTAAAAAGACCTGAATGCAAGCGCGTGGCCGTCCACCAGGTATAATGCCATACCAACTGTCTCCCGTCTTGAGCCCTACACGCTATCATAAATCGCGTGTGGGGTTGCGAAGCACTCTACACGCTACCATAGACTTCGCGTGGGGCTGCGTAGCGTCCTACACGCGCTATAATAAACTGCGCGTGGGGCTGGTGGCCCTGCATCCTGCGCCTATCAACATTCGGCGCAGGGCTGCAAAGCGGTTCGTTTCAGCGTGTGTAAAGGGAGTTGTCCAGGATATATTCGAGTACGGCGCCCGGCACCATCGACTCGATCGACTCACCCTGACGGCAGTTCTTCCGAATGTCGCTCGATGACACGTCGATTGACGGCGTTTCGAATACCACAACGGATGCATCGCCCTGAACCTCCAGCACGGGAGCTACGTCGTCGCGCGGAAACACGACGATCGTGACGATTTCCAGAATCTTCTCCGGATTATGCCACCCCGGCAGGTCCCGCAAACTGTCCGCCCCCATAATAAAGTACACCGTGTCGTCGGACAACTCACGGTATTTTTGCAGCATATCGACCGTGTAAGACGCGCCCGTCGTTTTCAGCTCGTGGCGGGAGACCTCGACACCGTCAACACCTTCGCAGGCCAGTTCGACCATTTTGAGGCGATCTTCCCAACTGCTGAGATCCTCGGCCTCCTTGTGTGGTGGGCGCGGCGCGGGCATCAACAGAACCTTGTCCAATCCCAGGGTGTCTTTTGCTGCACGAGCCATTGCCATGTGACCGACGTGCGGTGGATCGAACGAGCCTCCCAGTATTCCCACGTTATTACTCACCGTCTCAGTTCCTCGAGACGCCGGCGCGCGTCACTCTTGTAGGGGAGATCGTCCGGGTAGGTCAATAGGATCGCGTAGTGCCGAATCGCCTCTTCCTTTCTACCCCGTTTTTCCAACGCTTGCGCTTTGAAATACACTGACCGGGCCCAGTACTCGTTGTCCGGATAATTGTCGATGACTTTATCGAAGTAAATTATCGCTGCCTTCAACTTTTTTCTCCGAAAGTAGTAGTACCCCGTGTCAAACGCCTTTTCCGCCAGTTTAAGGTGAATGCGTTCGATGTAGTCTTTGACTTCGGGAGCGAGAGGGCTGTTCGGATAGGTCTGAAGGAACTGGTTAAAACGCGAAAGAGCATCGCGTGCCATCTGCTGATCGCGTTCGGGCCGGGGTGATTCGGCGTAGTAACACAGCCCCAGTTTGAACAGGGCATCGTCGATATATTCGCTGTACCCGTAATTGTTCATCAGTATCTGATACTCAACTGCCGCGAGCGGGTATTCCCTCTTATTGTAATGACTTTCGGCGAGCATGAATTGCGCGTAGTCGCCCCGGTCGTGCCCGGGATGGCGGGAGAGAAACGCTTTGTATAATTCCTCCGACTGTGTGTACTGCTTGTTTTCGAAGTATTTGTCGCCCTTGGCCAGGATTTCGTCCCCCGTGTTCGGGATCTTCGGCATACCGCCAGCGCAAGCCAGACACAAAACCAAATACAGCTGAAAAAGGAGCCAAAACTTGGTACTCAGGGAATTCAATGCAACCCCGCTTCGCGTAGTGCCGCGATCTTCGATCTCGCTCTCTCCACGATCCGGCCCGAAGCCCCCCGGTCCACCTCGATGATCGCCCGATACTGCGTGTAAGCCTTATCGAATTCACCCAGAGCTTCGTAGGTTTCACCCAATAGAAACCGGCTCTTTTGGACGGTGCCGCGGTTGCGAGTACGCGCAAGAAGCTGGTTGATGATCTCGATAACTTCTTCGTAGTTGCCCATCAGGAATTGCTTTTCGGCTTGCTCGTACATGAGGTTGACCAAAGTCCATCGCGCGCGTCTGGACGTCTGCCCTTCCGGGTTTAGCTCGAGCATTTTCTCCAAGCTTTCTCGCGCGCGCGCCGGTGCGCCGGTTTCCACAAATGATTCGCCCATGTTAAAGTATGCTTCTTCGGCGGCAGCGGTGTCGGGGTAGGCAGTCACCGCACGGGTGTAAAACGCCGCCGCCTTCTGGTAGTCTTTGGCCGCGTAATACTCGTCCGCGACCATGTACAGGTACGGCCCCAGTTCGAGCGCAGGATCGATTTCGAAGGCCTTCTGCATCCGCTTGGCCGCTTGTGAACGGCGCCGGTCGTTGAACGACCGTTCCCCATTTTCATACAGTAATTGCGCTATCTTGTGGGAAGAAGCCGGGTCGCGCCGCGCTGCTTCTCCGAGATTCCGGAAGCCTTCGAAATCCCTGCCTAGCGCGACCAGCGACGCGCCGTAGTAGTAGTACACGTCGGGAGCGTCGATACCCTGGCGGATGGCGTGCCTGCACTCTGCGATCGTTTCTCGATATTCCTCCGCTTCGAACGAACTCCGGATATTGGATATCGCCTTTTTCTCTTTCGAACAACCCGCCCCGATCATCGCCACTATCAGCACGACCGCGACCAGCGGAATCAATGCGAAACATGGTGCAGATTGGTGCGCGACGCGGGCGTTGTCGAATAGTCTGCTTCGTTCAGCTGTCACTCTGATTAGAAAAGAACAAATAGATCATCCCCACGATGATCGCGCTCACAAAAACCGGCTCGACGATTTTCCCCCAACTGGAGCTAGGCATCTCCGGTTTGGCAAATTGATAGGATCCCTCTTGTATTCGCCCGATGTCACTGTGGGAGAATTGATCCGAGCGATCCGCCTGAGAATCTCCGATCCAGACCAGTTCGCCGGCACCGGAATGCAACCTTACTGACACGCGAACGTTCGCTTCGCGCCTGACCTTTTTTCCACCAATCAAATGTGAACGATACACGTCCGTATAAATGAGGCGAAAGACCGGCACTTTGTATTCGAGCACCAAGGGATTATCGCCCTCGTCTTCGGGAAATTGTGCCGACGGGAGAATTGCCGTCATCCCCTTTTCGTCCAAGATGCGAGTGAAGATGTCCTCGAGCAACCCGTACTCCTCACTATTCCCGTAGGGCACCACCTGTAACCGCGTCCCTGTGCCTATGTCCGGTTCGATTTTGCCGACGATGTCCTCGACGATCTGCGTGCAAAGCTCCGTCATCAAATCGAGGTTGCTAGACGCAGGTTCTGCCGCCTGGGCACGCGGTGTTGTGAGTAGTAGTAGCGCGACGGATAGAACGACGGGCAGACCGGTAACGCCCAATGACGCCGCCCGCCGCCGGCCGGTTTGACTTGTAATCAAGACTCCTCCAAAAACAGGGGCGATTC
>CBDVBX010000017.1:0-28585 GCA_965372335.1 uncultured bacterium
GGGATGAGGGCCCCTATAAATGAGAAGACGATGAACACCACCAGCCAGTGGGTCTTCCACACCAGCAGCGGGTAGGTCGCCCGGGGATAGCGCAACTCGACCTTTTTGATGGGCGATTCGGCGGGAATGCGCGGCAGCGAGGGGAACAGCAACACGTTGGACCACGAAAGCGCGATGCGCACGTGACCAAGGGGCGCATTGGAGCGCTCGGCACACACGGGAAAGCGGTAGTTCTTGTCGTACACCTCGATGTCGATGTCGTGGGTGCCGGGTTGGTCGGCGCGAATCCGCCAGAAGATCTGGCGTTCGGCGCCGGAACGAACGGGCCGGGAATCGGTGGAGAGCCCCTCGCCCATGGTGAGCGTGACCGGCACTCTCATCGGGTCCAAACCATCCTTGAGCGTCACCGACAACAGCGCCTTCTCGCCGGGCTCGAGGGCGCGACGACCGTAACGCTCGTCAAGTTGTATAAAGATGACAAATACAATCGCGACCAACACCAGGATGGGTTTGATGCTGGCGCGAAGGTAGGTCAAGTTGGTGGCCAAGGCGGCGAACAGCGCCTTGTGAATCAGAACGATGTCGTCCTGGTAGAGGCGCATCTCCAGGATGCGCGCCTTGAATCGGTCGCGCGTCTCCTTGATGCGCCGCTGGTTGGAGGTGGCCTTGAAGACGAAGATCATGGCCACGCCGGTCAACAGTGATATCACAGACAACGCGACGGTGCGGTGATCGCCGAACGGTACTACGATCACATCGAACAGACGGGTAACGATCTGCGAGAAATAATAGATCATCGCGCTCGCGAGCTACGAAATGTAACCGAGCCCCTCCAGCTTCTTCTTGATTTCCTCGTCGGAGGCGCCGTCGTCGATGCCGGCGAGTTCTTTTTCGAGCACATGTATGACGAACTCGTCCACCGACGAGTAGCCGGCCAGTTCGGCGGCCTTTTTAGTTCTTTCGTACAGGTCCCGGTCCAGTTTGATTTTGGGTCCACCCATCATTGCTGCTCCATTCTTCGCGCTCTACGGCGAGAGTGCGACGCGCCCGCGCATCTGCGGGTGGGGCGCGATGCCGTAAAAGTTCAATATCGTCGTCGGCAAGTCTTTGAGATCAGGATCGTCCAGCGTAAGCGGCCGATTGGAAAGCAGGACGCCGGGGACGAGGTTGTGGTCCATGCAGTGATCGCCAGTCCATTTGCCGAGATTGGGCGTGAGCACCCGTGTTGTCAGCGTCCCCAATGCCGATTCGTCGCTTCCGCGGTAGCCGCGGTTGTAACCGATGACCAGGTCGGGCGCATCGTGCGCGTAATCGCCGTGGTAGATGTCCTTGTTCTGGTACACGGTGGTGATCGCCTGCACGCCGGTTTCAGGATCGCGATACGCCAAGAGCTTCTCTGAGATTTCGTCGATCAACTGCTGGTACTGCGCCCCCTCGCGGACAATCCCCTTTGACTCTCGCCCCAGCACATTAATATAGAGTCCGTTAATACCGATGGCGTACGCCTTCGAGCGCCGCCAGAAGACATTGCCCAACAGCGGATGCTCGCCCAACTCTTCGGGGCGGATCAACGACAAATACCCGTTCTGGTACAGCCACGTGTTGAGATGAAATTTCTGGTAGTAGGGCGCAAATCCGTGATCGGACATCACGATCAAGACGGCATCATCGGGGATGCGGCTTCGCACCACCGAGAGCATGCTGTCCATCTCGACGTACAACTGTTCGAACCGGTCTTCGAACGACATGTCGTCGGTGTGCGCCGGGTGCGCCGGGTCGACGTTGCGCCACATCGCGTGGCACGACTGGTCGATGGTGGAGATGTAGAAGAACAAAAAGCCCTCGTCGAAATCTTCGAGCACCACGTCGAGCATCCGCCAGCGCTCCTCCATGACGTTCTCGGTTTGCGCGACAAACTCGTCGTCGTAGAGCATGCCGTACTCGAGCGCCTTGGTGTCTTCGGGCATGCCCTGCGTGTAAAACGAACCGATCTTCTCGGCCACTTCCTTCGAATAGCCCGCCGGTGTGGATATGGGCAACGCCGGCGCCGCCGGGTCGAGGTTGATCGGCGTGGCGTAAAGCTCGAAGTGGGGCGCGATCGACCGCAGGTGAAATCGGACGATGCCGCGCAGTCCCTTTAATGGGCCCATCACCGAAAACTGCACGCGGATCCAGTCGCTCCACTCGCCGGTTTGCAGGATGAACTCTTCTTTGCCGACGGTAAATTTGGTCGATTCGTTTTCGGGGTCGACATACACGGTAAAGGGGACGGTGAGCGTCGGCCGGTCTTTCTTGAGGGAGTTCACCGGGCCGATCAACTCGCCGCGCACGGTGTTGTTCTCTACACTCACCAGGTATACCTCACCGCCTGAGACGTCCTTTTCCGTCCACAGCGCATCGTCGGTGTAGAAGGAAAATGTCCCGTAGGTGCCCAAGAGATCGGGGGTCCCCATGCCGGAGAGCGTTTTTTGTTCGCTCTCGGTGGGGGGAAAGTTGGCCGGTACACGAAAGATGGTGTAGGGGATACCGTGCTCGTCCAAGATCTGCCAGAACGCCACGCCCTTTCTCAAGAGCAGCGTCTGGCCCTTGGACATCGGTATCACCCAATCGCCGAGGTGCAGGAACTTTTCGGGTTCTGTGATCTCGGCCGTGGAGAAGATGGGCAGATAGGTTTTGGGGTCGCGATGGATAAAGTCGAATATGCCGTGGCCGCCCGGGTCCATGCCGGTGATGAAGTTGGACCACGCCACCGGGCTCTGCGGCGGAATGCTGGTACCCAGCGGCGAGAAAGAGCCCTCTGCGATGAGCCGTTCGAAATTGGGCATCAGACCCTGGTCGACAAAGGTCTGCAATAGAATGGGGTCCATGCCGTCGATCCCCAGTATGACGACCGGCGGTCCGGAGGCGTCCTTGGCCGCGGCCCCGAAGGGGCCGACAAGCGCTAAAATAACGAGTACAACGGCAGCAAATCTCATAGGATGCTCTTTCCGGCCATGAACGGCGGAATGTCGACGCCGAAAAGATCGAGGACGGTGGGGCCGATGTCCATAAGCCGCGGATTGTCCTCTTTCACTTTGAGGTTGGCGTACAAAATCCCCGGTACGATGTTCGGGTCCATGCAGTGGTCTCCGCTCCAGCTCTTGGTGTTGTCCTCGAAGGTGTAATCGTTGATCGTTCCCCTGGCGCAATCCCACGACACGCGGTACCCCTCGGCGAAACCCACGATGAGGTCGGGGCCTTCGTGACGGTAGGGGCCTTTGAAGTCGTTTTTTACGTCGACCACCCGGTTGACCGCGCGCGTTCCGTCGTCGGTGAGTGACGTGAGCCCTTCTATGATCCGTTGCTTCAACGGTTCGAAGTCGGCGTCTTCGACGATGCCCTTGCTCTCGCGGCCTTTGCGGTTGATATAAATCCCATCCAGCCCCACCGCGTACACTTGCGTTTTGTCCCAATCGACCGAGCTCAAGTACTCGCCTTCGCCGGCGCCCTCGTTCGTTACCAAGAGGCCCTCGTCGCGGAGCCACGAGTTGATGTTAACACCCCGTTGGAACTGCTTGAAGCCGTGGTCGGACAATACGAACAACGCCGTCTTGTCGTCGACGTATTCCATGGTCTCTCCGACCAGCACGTCCATGTGGCGGTACATTTCGAACACGGCGTCTTTGTAAATCTCGGTGTCCTTGTCGCGGTTGGCGGGATGGTCGGGATCGAGGTAGCGAAAGAACATGTGCTGGAGGCGGTCGCTCAGGTCGAACACACAGCACACCATGCCGTCGCGCAGCCTGTCGAGCGAGTGAAACCACATCTCCCGGCGTTCTTCGTGCAACAGATACGCCTGGTCGAGAAAACCCTTCTCGTCGAGCACGCGCTCGTTCAACGCCCACGTGTCCTCGGCCAGCCCCAGCGTTCCGTACGGTCCGTGGAGCTTGGAAAGGTAGATCGAGAAGAACGACGGATAGGTAAACGGCATGGCCGGCTTCTCGGGGTCGATGTGAATGGGCGTCATATAGAGCCCGATGTCGCCGTCGACGCTGGTGGGGTAGAAGCGAACGATGCCCCTGAGTTTTACGCCCAGCGCCGCTTTGAACGTCAGACGAATCCACGGCGTGTACGTTTGTGAGGCAACCGAGTAGGTCTCGTCGCCGACGCGAATCTCCATGCCTTTGGGGTTGCCGCTCAGGCGAAACGACAACGGCAGCTCTAGCAGCTTGCCGTCGATGGGACTGTTGGGGCCGGGGATTTTGGTTTCCATCCAGCCGCCGCCGTTGGTCTTCGGTACGCCGATCACCATGCCGCCGATGCGGTCTGTCTGTGACGACGTCGTAAAAAAGGTAAAGGATCCCATCGTCCCGCGCAGGTCGGGCACGCACATGCCGGCGACCATGACGCCGTTGATCTTTTCGACCGGAAAGGTGATCGGCACGCGCAACACACTGCAAAAAATACCGTGCTCGCTCAAGATCTTCCAAAACGTCTTGCTCTTGCGCAGCATGCGCACGCCGCCCTTGCCGATGGGGAAGCGCAACGGACCCACACGGATGAACCGCTGTCCGCCGTACACCTCGCTCGAGGAGAGTTTGGGGAGGTAGGTGCGCCGGTCGCGCGAGAGAAAATCGTATATCGCGTGGCCCGAGCTGTCGGTGCCGGTGGCAAACGTCGACCACGCCACCGGAGAGAGGGCCGGGGTAGACGTGCCCAGGTGGCGGTACGCTCCGGACTCCATCAGCTGCTTCATGTTGGGCAGCTCGCCGTCGGCCATCATCCGTTCGCAGATACTGGGTTCGAGGCCGTCGAGGCCAAGGACGATGACCTTCTTGACGCGCGAGCGCTTGAGCGAACGCCGGCGCCGGGAGGCGCGCACCAGCGCGCGAAACGGAAACATCAGCATCGCGAAGAACGCGGTAAAGAAAGCGATCAACAGGGTGAGAAACGACGATATCAACGCAAACCCCGCACCCGGTCCGATGTAGGCTTGCGCCAGATCGGGGACTACGAGCGCGGCCGCTGCCGCGCCGGCGGCTGCGATCCAGATATGTCTTCTGTTACGTGACATCGAGGCTGCTTAGTATCTGTGGCGGTATGTCGAGTAAGTTAAAGTCGTCTGTTTCCGGCATCAGGTCGGGGCGAAGTGTGACGAAAAACGCGTCGTCCCACGTGTGCATCCCTTGCAGCCGCCGTTCGCCAAAAGCGGAGGGAGCGCCGATGCGCCCCTTGAAGTCGTAACCGTTGTTGGGGACGAGCAGCAAATCGGGTCCCTTGTCGGCGTGGGGACCGGTGTAGATGTCGGCGCCGTAGAAAATCTTCCTTACGATCGTGTCGTTGCCGTCGTCGAGGCCCTCGAATACCGACGTGAGCTCTTCCCTCAGCTCGTCCACCTCGTCCTCGGCCACCGAACCGCGCGGGAAGCGGCCGCTTCGATGGATGTAGATCCTCGCCGGGTCCAACGCAAACGCCGTTGACTTCTCAGAGATGTCTTCGAGCGAGTTCGAATCGGAAGACTCAAACTGCAGGTAACCCAAATCGGTCAACACGGAGTTAACGTACACTTCTTTCTTGGTCTGGCAAAATCCGTGGTCGGACAAAAGGAAAAAGTTGTCGCCGCAATCGAGGCGTCTGAACTTGTCATACACGTGGCCGATAAAGTCGTCCACCCGCCGGTAGTAGTCCAGGAAATCACCGTGGTGCGGGTGCGCCTCGTCTTCGTAGGCATCCCATATGAAATGGTGGAGCCGGTCGGTGCCGGTGACGATGACTTCCATCAAATTCCATTTTTCACTGTCCCACAAGGCGTCGAACAGACGCTTGCGCGAATCCAACAGCTCGGCGAGCGCCTTAAATAGCTTCGGCGGATCGTCGCGAACTTCACCCGCGTCGACGTCGATCTGATAGTCGAGATCGCGCACCAGGCGGAGGTATTTCGACGGGAAAACCGCACGATCCAGCTTGACGGCTACAAATCCAGAAACCAACGCGCCATGGATGGGACGGGCAGGATAGGTCGCCGGTTGGTTGATCACCACACTATTCATGCCCGCTTCGCCGATCCGGTCCCAAATGGTCTCCGTCTTCAGATCGCGGAAGCTGGGAAACGTCTGCTTGTACGACCCCTCGCGCAAGTCGGTGAAACCAAAGATGCCATGTTCGCCGGGGTTTTTACCGGTCATGAAACTCGACCAGCTCACCGACGAAATCTCCGGCAGCGTTACCGACATCGACGTGATCCGGCCACGCGATGCGATATCCCGGAGGTTGGGCATCACGCCCGCCTCTGTGAATCGCGTGATCATCGAATGCGGCACACCATCGAGCCCCACCACACACGCTTTCTGGGACGGTTGTTTATACCACTTTCTGACCATTAGGTTTCATTGCCTTTCTGGCGGTCACTAAATGTAGCCGAGATCCTGAAGGCGCGTCTTGATCGCGTCTTCCTCCTCGGCGCTGTAGTCTCGATCTTCGCCCAGCGACGGGATGTGACCGAGCAGCTCGAGGGTGTGAATGATCTTGTGGGTGCTCTCTTCGACCGTCTCCTCGGCCGTGTTAATGTGGACCTCCGGTTTTTCCGGGACTTCGTACGGGTCGTCGATGCCGGTAAAGTTCTTTATCTCGCCGGCGAGCGCTTTCTTGTACATGCCCTTGACGTCGCGTTTGATCAGCTCTTCGAGCGGCGCATCCAAGTATATCATGATGAAACGGCCGATCGTCGCCCGGACCTCTTCGCGGACGTTGTCGTACGGCGAGATGACCGCCGCGATGGCGACCACACCGTTGCGCGTAAGCAAATTGCACACATACCCCACGCGACGAATGTTGGTGTCGCGGTCTTCTTTCGAAAATCCCAGCCCCTTGGTGAGGTTGGTTCGGATTTCGTCGCCGTCGAACAGCTCCACGTTGAGTCCGCGCTCGAGGAGAATCTCCTCGACGTTTTTGGCCAGCGTGGTCTTGCCCGAACAGGGAAGACCGGTAAACCAAAGTGTAAAGCCCTTCATGTCGCCCTCCAGTTGTTAGATGATCTTACCCACCATGTCGTCCGGAACTTCGATGCCGTAAAAGTCCAGAATCGACGGCGCGATGTCGTAGATCGAGACGCTTTCGATCGGCGCTGCTGCCTTGTCGTCCCGGTTGTTCCAAATGAAGATCCCCTCCTGCGCGTGGTTCGCGTCGTCGGGGCCGGTGTCGTTTTCAAAGATGTGGATCGCGTTGTTGCCGATGGTGCCTGCGCTTCGCCAGTCCAGGTCGCCGAGGTATACGATCATGTCGGGCGGCGTGCCCTTGCGTTCCCGATAAATGTCCTCAGGGAAGAAAACACGGGTGCCGATGTTGTTGCCGTTTTCGTCGGTGATCGCCTCCAGCTTCGACTTGAGCTCCTGCTTGAAACTATCGAGCTCGGCGGCAGGGATCTGGCCGTTGGGTTCGCGGCCCTCGACATTCAAGAACACGCGCGCGTAGTAGCCGCCGTCGCCCCACACTTTGGTGTTGTCCCAATCTATGTTTGCGGTACCGAGGCGTTCGGGCTCGTTGGGGTACTCTTTGACGGCGAGGAGCCCCTCCTGGATCAGGTACTCGTTGATGCAGACTGCGCCGTGCATCCCCTTGGCGCCGTGGTCGGAGATGACCATGACCGACGTGTCGGCGGGGAGCGCGTCGAGCGTTTTGCCCACCTCAGAATCCATGTACAGATAGTATTGGTGGATCACGTCTTCGAATTCGTTGCCCTTCTCGTACAAACGGTGGTCGGGATCGTGGTAACGCCAAAACGCGTGGTGCAACCGGTCGGGCCCCATCTCGACCATCATGGCGAAATCCCAATCGTCCTCCCGGAGCAGGTGTCGAAACGCTTTGAAGCGCGCCCGCGACATTTTGTAAATCTGGTCGAGCGTTTTTTGTTTTTCGTCGTTGCGGAAATCTTTTACGTCGATGATGTAGTCGCCGCCGGCAATCGCATCGAGCCGGTTCTTGAAATCGGCGGGATAGGTGTAGTCGACGTCCTTATTCGGTGTCAAAAAGCTCGACACCATCAGTCCGTTCAGCGGCTTGGGGGGGAACGTCAGGGGAATCCCCATGATGATCGACCGGAGCCGGTTGCGCGAGAGGTAGTTCCAAACCGTCTTTTCTTTGACGTAGTTCGAGTTGACCGTGAACAGGTCGCCGTAGTCGTACGAGGCGCGGTTGCGAAAGCCGTACATCCCCAGCGTTCCCGGGTCTTTGGACGTCATCATCGACATCCACGCCGGGACGGTGATGGGGGGGATGGTGGAGACCATGTTACCGTGTATCCCGCCGGCGATCAGGCGCCGGAAGTTGGGCATCTCGTCCAGCCAGGGCCCAAACAGCAGCTGCGGGGTCACGCAGTCGAGTCCTATTATGACTAGTCTTTCCGGCATCGCTTGGCTCCGTCGTATCGGGCGTTATTACAAGTAACCGAGGTTTTTGAGCTTCTGCTTCAGCGTGGCCAGCTCTTCCGGTGAGAACTCATCCGAATCGCCCCGCCCGGCGGCGTTCGATTCGCTGATCAAGTCCCGCAGGACGAAAACAATGAAGTCGGTAGCGGAGTTAAAGCCCGATCCCTCAACAAGTTGCTGTATCTTGTCGTACAGCGGGCGGGGGATTTTGATGGTGACTTTGTTGTCTTTCATGATCGTCGAATACTCACTTCTGACACCCCTATCAGGCATCTCTTAGGGCTACGATTAGAGTATTATAGTAGTGTCCAAGGCCAAAAGCAAGGGATTTTTCGAGATAAGCCCCGCCACAAGGCCCGACGCCAGGAGGGGTCTAGCGGCGCCAGGGCTTGCCCATCGAGACCAGTGAGGCAAGGGATACCTTGGCCATATAGTAGAACGACTGCAGGGTGCTGATCGATGAAACGCCCGCCTGGCGCTCGCGCATGGTCACGGGGACCTCGGCGATGCGAAAGCCGGCGCGGGTGAGCTGGGTGAGCGACTCCACTTCCGGGTAGTCGCTGGGATAGTTGTCGGCCAGAAAATCGATCGCGCCGGCGTTGTAGGCGCGAAAACCCGACGTGGTGTCGGAGAGGTGGCGGCCCGAGGTCAGCCGGTTGAGGCCCTCGAATATGCGGATGCCGACGCGGCGAAGCGTGGTGCTCTGATATCCGCCGCCCTTCAGGAAACGCGACCCGACGACGACGTCCGCCGTACCGGCCAACAGGGGCTCTAGGAGCTGTTGCACGTCTTCTCCCGAATGTTGGCCGTCGCCGTCGAATTGGAAGGCAAATCGGTAGCCCATCCGGCGCGCGTAGCGAAACCCCGTCTGAACGGCGCCGCCGATCCCCAGGTTGAAGGGCAGCGGCAGCAGTCCCGCCCCCGACTCGAGCACCCGACGGGCCGTGTCGTCGCTGGAGTGGTCGTCGACTACTACGATGTCGCAATCGGGCTCGTGGAGGCACAGGTCGGCGATCACCAGCGCGATATTTTCCTCCTCGTTGAACGCGGGGATGATAGCGAGGACGCCTCTGGTCGCAGCGGGACTATCCGGTTGGCGGGTCATCTGGTTCGTTCCGCTCCGCGACAAGTTTATTGAGAATGGACAACTCCTGCGCGAGGCGTTTGTTCTCACCCGTCAACTTCGAAATGACGATCGAGAAGTGGACGAGGAACACGAACCCGAATAACAGGATGACGAGAATCAATAGCGCGGGGCCGTAGGCGATGCCGAGCAGCCGCGCGAGTGCGTCGAACAGACCCCGCCAAATCGAAAGCACCAGAAAGACAACGGTGCAGCCCAGCCACACAAACGCGTACTCCTCGCGCAAACGGCCGCGGCGAATCAGCTCGATGACCCCCAAAATCAAGACGACGCACACGGCGATCGAGAGGTACTGGATACGAGTGGTTTGTACGTTAGAAAAATCCGGCATGTGCAACTCCGAAGAACTTAATGGTACCACGGCGAATCAAGTTAATTCAAGACACAGTTGGAGCTTTCTGCTACCGTACCATAAGCCATGCGAAAAATACTGTCTTTCCTCTTACCGTTCCTGGGGCTGTCGCTCTTTGTCTACATCGTCGGGCGTACGGGGCTGGACAATATTACCGGTATTATTCGGGATGCCGACGCCAGATTACTGCCGCTGGCGCCGGTGTTAGTGGTGGCCATCATACTGGTGCGGGGGTTACGTTGGCGGATCCTCATGCGGGTCGTCGACATCGACTACTCGCTGTGGCGAAGTGCGAAGGTGTGGACGATCGGTTTTTTCGCCGCGTCGGTCACGCCGGCGAAGGCGGGCGATACGCTGCGAGCCTTTTACGTGAGAGAGGACACCGGTCGCACGTTCGGGGAAGCGTTTCTGACCGTGTTTATCGACCGGATGTGGGACTTGATGTTCGTCCTGGCGCTGGGTGTGGTGTCGGTGCTCGTTTTTTCAAGGTTCTACATGGAGATACCATCGGGCTGGATCGTGCTGACGGCGTCGTTGGGGATCGCCGTGTGCGTATACCTGGCGACCCGGCGCGCGTTGATGCGCCGTCTCCTCAAACCGATGTTCGACGCGCTGGTACCGAATAAGTACAAGGAAACCTTCTCTCTCAACTTCAACACGTTTTACGATTCGTTGGCGCTGTATCGACACGACAGGGGAGCGATGGTGTTGGCTTTTCTGCTGACGGTTCTGGTGTGGGCGCTGGTGTTCCTGCTCGCCTACTATATTACCGTGTTGTTCGGTATCGATGTCGATCTGAAGTACGTGGTGTTGATCATGCCGATCGTCACTCTGGTCGAGCTGATCCCGATCTCGGTCTCGGGACTGGGTACGCGGGATGCGACTGTGATTTATTTTTTTTCCGTCGTTGGCATTTCCAGCGCGGCGGCGGTGGGGTTTTCGATCGGCTACCTGTTTATCGGGACCTACTTGACGGCCCTGGCAGGTTTTTTGATGTGGCTACGTCATCCGGTTAAGCTAGGCGCGTGAAAGTCATAATAAACGCGTGAGAAGTGTTGGGGTGACGACATGGAACTCTCCGACTGGCAACTCGAAATCCTGAACAAAGGCGAGCTGTACCGCGTCGGCGGCACCGTGCGCGACGAGATGAGCGGGGTCGTGGAAAGCACCCACGACACCGACTACCTCGTTCGCGAGATTCCGCCCGAGGCGCTCGAATCGGTGCTGGAGCGTTTCGGCTGGATCGAGCTGGTGGGGAAATCGTTCGGCGTGTACAAATTCAGGCCTAGCGGCGAAGACGAAGTGTACGATATCGCATTTCCCCGCAAAGAGCGCTCGTTTGGTCCCGGACACCGCGACTTCGATGTCGAGTGGGACTGGCAGATGGACATCGCCGAAGACCTGGGGCGGCGTGACTTCACCATTAATGCCATGGCGCGCGACGTTCGCGACGGCCGGCTCATCGACCCGCACGGCGGCCGAGAAGACCTTGAAGCGGGTGTGCTGCGGATGCTGTTTGCCGGCGCGTTCGAGGACGACCCGTTGCGGATCATGCGCGGCGTCAGATTCGCCGTTCGTTTTTCGCTGACCATCGAGGGCGAAACCCGAAAGGCGATGACCGAGGGTGCTGCGCTACTCGATACGCTCAGCGCCGAGCGCGTTCAAGAAGAGCTGACAAAAACGCTAACCGAGTGCGAACGGGCGAGCGAAGCATTTCGAATGATGCATGAGATGGGAGCGCTGTCGGTGATCCTTCCCGAACTCGATCGCTGCGCCGGCGTCACACAGAATGAGTATCACCCCGACGACGTGTTCGTACATTCGATCAAGACGTGCGACTGCGTGCCGCGCGAAAACCTGTTGGTCCGGTGGGCGGCACTCGTGCACGACGTGGGAAAGGTGGACAAAAAGCAACGGGTCCAGGACGAAAAGCTCGGAGAACGAGTCGTGTTCTACGGCCACCAGATCGTAAGCGCACAAACCGCCGTCAAGGTGCTCAGGCGCCTGCGCTACCGAAACGCGTTCGTCAAGAAGTGTGAAAACCTGGTTCGGCACCACATGTTCGACTACGACTCCAGCTGGAAGGGATCGACGGTGCGGCGGTTTATCGGGCGCGTGGGCGAGGAAAACCTCGACGACCTTTTCACGCTCCGGGTGGCCGACGCGCGTTCGCGTGACCCGCACTCACAGCTGGCCGATTTAGAAGAACTAACAAAGCGGGTCCAGGAAGAGCTGGATCAGAGCCACACGATCAAGCTGACGGACCTGGTGGTGGACGGTAAGGACGTCATGCGCGAGTGTGGCGTCGCCCCCGGAAAAGACGTAGGAATGATGCTGAAACAACTGCTCGAGGTTGTGTTGGACAAACCGGCAATGAACGAGAGAGAGACGTTGCTCGAGTGGTTGCGGGAAAAACGTCGGGGCCGGCAGGGCTAGGAACATAAACAGAAAGCTTGTGTAAGCGGTGTCAGGGGGTCCCTCTTTGGTAGGTGTTGAGGTCGCGATCCTCGCCAAAAAGGTCGAGTAGGTATTTGGGGCAAGCCAAAACTTACAGCAAGCTTTCTGTACCTTGAAACTAGGTTGAGAGCGGGTAGGCTGTCAACCGTTTTATTTTATTGCGTGTTAAGGTCGTCGTCTGCTAGATTACCGGGGTGAAACTAACCTCACGGTCGGAAAATCAGATGGACGACGAACGCTTCATCACAACCGTCAACCGAATCACCTCCGAAAACCGGCTCCGACTGCCGGTGATCGATGAATCGCCGCCTTCGGGAGACACCATATCGGCGTGGGCGGAGTTCCTCCAATTGTGCGTCAAACGGGGCCTCAAGCTCTCCGATCCGCGCTGGGCCCGGGTGACCATAGACAGTCATAAGCCAACTACAATATTCGAGTTACAGGGCGCGTCGGGTGATCGCTCGGACCCCGATTTCCGCGTCGGCCTCCAGTTGTTGATGGGCATGCTGGAGAAGGACGCCAATCCGTGACATCCTCGCAGTAACACACTGTCATGGTGGCAGCGTGTCTGCCATTTTGTACTTCGCGATACCGATAAATCTTCGCTTCCATTTAGGCTCAAGCTTCTAACCTATTTATAATATGCCGGTTACGATGTTGGTGTGTTTTGGCACGAAGCTTGTGTAGAGGTAGTGGGTCACTTGAATCTTGAAATCAATATTCGTTTCGAAAAAGGAGTGGATGAAAATGGCAAAGACAATTGGAATCGACCTGGGAACGACAAACTCGTGCCTGTCGGTCATCGAGGGCGGCGAACCCAAGGTTATACCGAATCCCGACGGGGGGCGGACGACGCCCTCGGTCGTCGCGTTCACCAGCGAAGGCGAGAAGCTCGTCGGTCAGCTGGCGAAACGCCAGGCAATAACCAATCCGACGAACACGGTATTTTCGATCAAGCGGTTCATCGGTCGCAAATTCAGCGAGGTGTCCAGCGAGATCCGAACCATCCCGTACAAAGTGGTCGAAGGTCCCGACGGACGGGTCCAGATAGAGATAGAGGGCAAGAAATACCCGCCGTCCGAGCTGTCGGCGATGGTGCTCCAGTACCTCAAGGGCGCCGCCGAGGCGTACCTGGGCGAGGCGGTCACCGACGCGGTGATCACCGTACCCGCATACTTCAATGACAGCCAGCGGCAGGCGACCAAAGACGCCGGGAAGATCGCCGGCCTCAACGTCCAGCGGATCATCAACGAGCCCACCGCGGCTTCGCTGGCGTACGGTCTGGACAAGAAGTCGGACCAGACGATCGTGGTGTTCGACCTGGGCGGCGGCACCTTCGACGTGTCCATACTGGAGATCGGCGACGGCGTGTTCGAGGTCAAGGCAACCAACGGTGACACCCACCTGGGCGGGGACGACTTCGACCAACGGCTCATCGAATACCTGATCGAAGAGTTCCAGAAGGAACAGGGCATCGACCTGAAAAAGGATCCCATCGCGTTGCAACGGCTCAAAGAAGCCGCCGAACGCGCCAAGTGCGATCTGTCGACGGCGATGCAGGCAGACATCAATCTGCCGTTTGTCACCGCCGATCAGTCGGGACCCAAACACCTGAACGTCAAGCTCACTCGCGCGAAGTTCGAACAGTTGGTCGAGGACCTGGTCGAGCGCACCGACGGCCCGTGCCGTCGCGCGATGGAAGACGCCGGTTTGTCGGCGTCCGATATCGACGAGGTCATCCTGGTCGGTGGTTCGACGCGCATGCCGATGGTGCAGGAAAAGGTAAAGAAGCTGTTCGGTAAGGAGCCCCACAAGGGCATCAACCCCGACGAAGTCGTTGCCGTTGGCGCGGCGATTCAAGCCGGCGTACTCGGTGGCGAAGTCAGAGACGTACTGCTTCTCGACGTCACCCCGTTGTCGCTGGGGATCGAAACGCTGGGCGGCGTCACCACGCGCCTGATCGACCGAAACACGACCATCCCCACCAAGAAGAGCGAGATCTTTTCGACGGCGGCCGAAGGTCAGATGGCGGTGGACATCCAGGTCCTCCAGGGCGAACGTGAGATGGCCATCGACAACAAGACGATCGGGCAGTTTCAACTGGCGGGCATTCCGCCGGCGCCGCGTGGGATACCGCAGATCGAGGTCACCTTTGACATCGATGCCGACGGCATCCTGCACGTGACCGCCAAGGACAAGGCCACCGGCAAGGAACAAAAGATCGTCATCAAGGCATCGAGCGGACTGAGCGATGCTGAGATCGAGCGAATGCTTAAAGACGCGGAACAGAAGAAAGAAGAGGACAAGGCGACTCGCGAAAAAGTGGACGAGCGCAACGCCGCCGACGCGTTGGTCTACCAGACGGGTAAAAACCTCAAGGAGTACAAGGACAAGTTGGATCCGGCCGATGTGACGCGCCTGGAGTCGGGGATCGAAGAGATCAACACCGCGCTCAAGGCGGATAACGCCGGCGAGATCAAGTCGGCGACCGAGAAGCTCAACGCCACCTGGCAGGAAGTCGCGCAGCGCATGTACCAGTCGGTATCGCAGCAGGAAGCCGGGGCGCAGGAGGCTCAGGGCGCTGCCAGCGGCACGGGCGGCGAGAGTGCTAGTGGCGCCGGCCCGACGAGCGGCGGTGAGGAAGTGGCCGACGCCGAATACGAGGTGCTCGACGAAGAACAGGGCGCAAAGGGCTAGCGCCCGGCCCCGTTCCCCCGTTCGGGCTTGACCCGCCAGCCGGGGAACAGTACCATACGCGCGGGATATGTGGGCGATTAGCTCAGCTGGTTAGAGTGCCTGCTCGACACGCAGGAGGTCAGTGGTTCAACTCCACTATCGCCCACCATTTGTCAAGCGAACGGCCGGGGGTCGTAGAGACGCCCGGCCGCATCACGATTGCCCCAGGGCAGAATACTTGGGAATTACAATGGTCAAAATCAACTTGCCAGATGGTTCGCAAAAGACCTTCGAAGGAGACGAAGTCCCGGTAGCGGAAGTCGTCGAATCGTTCGGTGACTCGTGGAAGAGGCAAACCGTCGCCGTCGAGTTCGCCGGGCAACTTCTCGACGTTCATCAAAAGATGTCGGGTGAGGGAGACTTCCGGTTGCTTCGCGATTCGGACGAGGAGAGCCTGTACGTTTTGCGGCACACCGCCGCGCACGTTCTGGCACACGCGGTACAGGAACTGTTTCCCGGCGTGAAATTCGCCATTGGCCCGCCGATCGAAAACGGTTTTTACTACGACTTCGATGTCGAAACACCGTTCACCCCCGAAGATCTGGAACGCATCCAAAAGAAGATGGGGGAGCTTCTCGGGGCTGGGCTCTCGATCAGCCGCCAGGATTGGGACCGGCAAAAAGCGCGAGATCACTTCGAAAAGATCGGACAGAACTACAAGGTAGAACTGATCGACGAGTTACCGGGCAACACCGTCTCGGTGTACACCGTCGGGGGATTCCAGGACCTGTGCGGCGGGCCCCACCTCGACCTGTCCAAACGGATCAAGAGCTATCAGGTACTCTCGTCGGCGGGGGCGTACTGGCGCGGCGACTCGAACAAGACCATGCTGCAGCGGATCTACGCCACCGCATTCTTCAAAAAGAAAGACCTGGACCGCCACCTCGAGCAGCTCGAAGAGGCGGAGAAGCGCGACCACCGCAAGCTGGGAAAGGCGCTGGACCTTTTCGATATCAAAGAGGACGCGGGCGGAGGACTCGTGTTTTGGCTGCCCAAGGGGGCGGTGATCCGCGACCTCATCGAGGGTTACCTCAAGGATCAGTACCGCAAGCGTGGATACGACCTGGTGTTCACCCCGCACATTTTTCGTTCGGAGCTGTGGCACACTTCCGGCCACTTCGACTACTACCGCGAGAACATGTTCACCATGGAAGTGGACCAACAGGAGTACGTGGTCAAGCCGATGAACTGTCCCGGGCACATCCTCATTTATAAGAGAAAACTCCACAGCTACCGGGATCTGCCCGTACGACTGGCAGAAATGGGGACCGTGTACCGGCGCGAGTTGTCGGGAACATTGCACGGTTTGCTGCGCGTTCGGGGATTCACTCAAGACGATGCGCACATTTTTTGCACGCCGGATCAGGTGCCCGACGAGGTGGACGCTTCGATAGATTTCGCGCTGGCCGTCCTCGACCGATTCGGCTTCAAGGGATTCGACGTGGAACTCAGCGTGCGCGATCCCCACGACAAGGAAAAGTACGCGGGCAGCGACGAGGAGTGGGCGATGGCGGAGGCAGCGTTAGAGGAGTCGATCCAGCGCAAAGGCCTCGAGCACAAACGAATGGTCGGCGAGGCCGTTTTTTATGGGCCCAAGATTGATATCAAGGTGGTCGACGTCATCGGGCGCAAGTGGCAGCTGAGCACCATCCAGTTTGACTTCAACCTGTCGCGGAGATTTGACATCAACTACGTATCGAAGGGTGGCGATCGCAAACGCGTGTTTATGGTTCACCGCGCGCTCTTGGGGTCTTTGGAGCGCTTCATGGGGATTCTCATCGAACACTACGCCGGGGCGTTTCCGCTGTGGCTGTCCCCGGTTCAGTGTGTGGTGCTACCGGTGGTTGCCAAGGTCAACCCGTACGCCCACGAGGTGATGGACAAGCTCAAGGCGGCGGGAATTCGCTGTCAAATCGACGAGCGCGATGAAAAGGTCGGCTACAAGATCCGGGAGGCCGAGGTACAGAAGGTACCCTTCATGCTGGTTGTGGGGGCGCGCGAGGCCGAGAGCGGGGAGGTATCGGTGAGGGCCCATTCCAAGGGTGACCAGGGAAGCCGGTCTCTTGACGATTTCCTGTCGGAAATCGTTGACGAAGCCGTCGTTAAATATTAAACTACAATCGCTTTGCCCCTGAGGGGGTATCGGACAAAAAAAGGAAGAAGGGGAAACTCCCCTCACCTGCCATCTTCTAAACGATCGGCTAGGTTTCTGGTAATGACACGATTGGACGTCCCGTGCGGTTTGTGAGTGCCTACGGCCTCGCCACTGCCCAGGGACGCCGCGTGCGAACGGATGCCTGGCATCCGTTTTTTGTTTATGTATGAGAACGGGAGGAAAATATCGCTCACAAATATAGCAGAGCACCACGGACTCGCGTGAATCGAATGATTCGCGTTCCCGAGATCCGGGTGATCGATGCGGACGGCGAACAGCTCGGAGTCATGGCAACGGACCAGGCGCTCACCCTGGCGCTCGAAAATGGATTTGATTTGGTAGAGGTCTCGCCCACGGCCAGACCGCCTGTCTGCCGGATTATGGATTACGGAAAATTCAAATACGAGGAGAACAAGAAACAGCGCGAGTCCAGAAAAAAGCAGCACTCACAGGTTAAGGAAGTCAAATTCCGCCCCAAGACCGAGGAGCACGATTACCAGTTCAAGAAACGCCACGCCGAGGAGTTTCTGGAGAAGGGACACAAGCTTAAAGTAACGCTGATGTTTCGGGGCAGGGAAATGGACCACAAGGAACTGGGCGCTCGCATGCTCAATCGGTTGGAGAAGGACCTCGAGGTACTCGGTTTTGTCGAACGGCCGGCGAAATTCGAGGGACGATTTATGGTGATGTATATGTCACCTCACTCCAGCAGGACAAAACCACCAGCGAAAAAACCAGCGAAAAAACCAGCGAAAAAACCAGAAACGAAAACAAGCGCGGCTGGAGGCGAAGCGGACGCGAAGGCGGACGTGGAGACGGATTCGAAACCGACGGAGAAAGAAGGACAAGATGCCGAAACTAAAGACTAACAGGGGAGCGCGCAAGCGCTTCAGAATCACCGGGTCGGGCAAGATCCGCCGAAACCACGCCGGCATGAACCACATTCTGACCAAAAAGACGACCAAGCGGAAGCGTAACCTCCGCAAAGCGGGTCCGGTCGAATCGCCGGACGTTCGGCGGGTCAGGCGCATGATCACCAGTTAACCGGCGGCTCCGGATCTGGATATTTCAACCAGACAACAATAGAAGTACAAATTGAAGGAGGCAGCTCATGCCGCGTACGAAAAACACGGTCGCTTCCAGGGCGAGGCGCAAGAAAATACTCAAAGCGGCCAAGGGATACCGGGGGGGACGGGGCGTCCTGTACCGGACCGCCAGAGAAACCGTCGAACGCGCGATGGTATACGCCTATCGCGACCGCCGTCGCAAGAAGCGCGACTTTCGCAAGCTTTGGATCGTTCGCATCAACGCCGCAGCTCGTTTGAACGGTCTTTCCTACAGTCGCTTCATCAGCGGTTTGAAAAAGGCCGAGGTGGAGATCGACCGCAGGATGCTGGCCGAGATGGCCGTCAACGACGTCGAGGGTTTCACGAAGCTGGCCGGAGTGGCGAAGACAGCCCACGAGGCCGCGTGACGGTCCGATGGATTTCGACCAACTGGAGAAATCACTCAGAGAAGACGTCGACCGATGTGACACCCTAGAGGCGCTGGAACAGGTCCGAGTCAAATACCTCGGGCGCAAAGGGGCGCTTACCGCCCTGCTGCGTGGGATCAAAGACGCGCCCGCCGAAGAAAGGCCCCGGATCGGCGCCGAGAACAACCGCCTCAAGCAGCTGTGCGAAACGCTGATCGCAGACAAGAAATCGAGGCTGGGTGGGGACAAACCGGGCAATCTCTACGTTGCCCCCGTCGATGGGACGCTGCCCGCCACCGACGGTGTGGTGGGGCACCGCCACGTGATCAACCAGACATTTCGCCGCATGACGGAAATCCTCCACGGCATGGGCTACAGTCCCGCTCAGGGGCCGGAAGTGGAGCTGGAGTACTATAACTTCCAGGCGCTCAATTTTCCCGACGAGCACCCGTCGCGCGACTTGCAGGATACGTTCTATATCACCGACGACATTCTCCTCAGGACCCACACGTCGCCCGTCCAGGTACGCTTCATGGAAAACGCCAAGCCGCCGCTCAAGGTGTATTCCGCCGGACGCGTGTATCGCAACGAGGCGATCGACCAGTCGCACGCCGCCGAATTCCACCAGATCGAAGGGTTGTACGTCGATACCGACGTGTCCATGGCCGACTTGCGCAACGACATCGCCGTCTTCGTACAGGAACTATTCGGTCCCAAGACCAATATCCGTTTCAAACCGGACTTCTTTCCGTTCACAGAACCCAGTGTGGATGTGGACATGACGTGTTTCGGATGCCGTGGCGAGGGTTGTTCGATTTGCGGTCGAACCGGCTGGATCGAGATTCTGGGGGCGGGCATGGTCCATCCCAACGTGTTTCGCGCGGTGGGATACGATCCCGACCAGTACTCGGGTTTTGCGTTTGGCATCGGGGTCGACAGGGTTGCCATGATCAAACACGGCATCGGCGACATCCGCCTGTTCCTCGGCAACGACCTGCGATTTTTGTATCAATTCTAGAACGATAACGGAGTATCCGCATGCTGATCAGCCTGTCGTGGCTCAAGAAATACGTCGACATACCGGTCGACACCAAAAAGTTCGTCGAAGACTTGACGATGTTGGGGCTGAACGTCGAACGATCGCTCACGTCGGGGATCGAGGGTGACGACGTCGTCATCGGGCGCGTTGTCGAAGTCTCAACGCACCCCAACGCCGACCGTCTCCGTGTCTGCCAGGTCCAGGTAGGCGTCGACGCGCAAGAAACGTTGGAGATCGTGTGCGGAGCGTCCAACGTCGCCGGCGGCCAATTTGTGCCGGTGGCACTGATCGGCGCGACACTGCCCAACGGATTGAAAATCAAAAAGAGCAAAATACGCGGCGTCGTTTCCAACGGGATGATCTGTTCTGAAATCGAATTAGGGCTGGGCGACGATGCCAACGGCATCATCGTCCTGGACGGAACCCACCAGCCCGGCACCCGGGCGGCCGACGTGTTGGGCGGGGTCGACACCGTGTTGGACATCGAAGTCACCCCCAACCGCTCCGATCAGCTGAGCCACATCGGCGTCGCGCGCGAGGTCAGCGCGCGATACTCGACGCCGGTTCGGTATCCGTACTTGGGAGTGGGAGAGGGGGACGGCGGGAACGATCTGTCGATCCGAATAAACGACCCGTCGGATTGCTTCCGCTACGTGGGGAGAGTCGTCCACGGCGTAGAGGTGGGGCCGTCTCCCGCGTGGCTGGTGACAGCCTTGGAGCGCCTGGGGGAGGGCAGCATCAACACTGTCGTCGACGTGGCCAACTACGTGATGTTGGAGACGGGGCAGCCGCTGCACGCGTTCGATGTCGGCAAACTGGGCGGACTGGAGATCGGTGTTCGCCGCGCGAGACGGGGCGAAACACTGCGCGCGCTGGACGACATCGATTACAAGCTGGAGGATCAGTATCTGATTATCACGGAAGGGGACCGCCCGGTGGCGATTGCCGGGGTGATCGGCGGGATGGATACCGGTGTGACGACCGAAACGAAGGACATACTCATCGAGAGCGCGGCGTTCGATCAACGAGTGGTGCGCAAGACGCGGCGTTCGATGAACATCAACACCGAAGCTTCCTATCGCTTCGAGCGCGGAAGCGATCGAGAGGGGTGCCGGCTGGCGGCCGACCGGGCGTGCGAGTTGATTTGCGAGCTGGCCGGAGGCAAGGCGGGAGAGCTAGAAGATGTATACCCGTCGCCGTTTTCGCCGCGGTCGGTTGAGATTCGGTGTTCCCACACGAAAAGGATCCTGGGTGTGGAGCTGGAGACCAGCGACATCGCGGGCTACTTGGAACGGCTTCACTTCGAAGTCCAAGATGCTGACGCAATGCGCGTGAAGGTGTCAGTACCGTCGTATCGTAACGACGTCTTGGAGGAAATAGACCTGATCGAAGAAGTGGCCAGGATGCACGGCTATGACCGAATCGGAAAAGGATGGAGCTTTCGAACCACGACGTATGCCCAGATGGATCCGTTCGACCAGTTTTGCGACCAGGTGGCCGACCATCTCACGGCTCGCGGATATACCGAAATGGTGACCAGTTCGTTTACCGACGGGTCGGAGTCCGAATTGATGGGCTGGCGGCAGTCCGACCCCAGGAATCGATTGATCTCGATCCGCAATCCGCTGACGTCCAACCAGACCTTTCTGCGGACCAGCCCTTTGCCCGGTGTGCTGGAGCTGATTCGGAAAAACATCGACTACGGTGTGCGGGACGTGGCGGTCTACAGCATCGGCAGGGTGTTCCTCCCCATGGCGGAGGAAGCCGCGGGAAGCGGGTCATCGGGGCTCCCCGACGAGCGGGTCATGCTGGTGATCGCACGCACCAGGCCTTCCGGGCACGACTTCTGGAACAACTCGAAACAAACCGTGGATCTATTTGATATTAAAGCAGAAATAGAGGCGCTCACGTTGTCACAAAACATTGACATCGCCGGACGCCTCTCGTATGATTTTGACGACCCGGGCGGCCGGTTCGCCTACACCGAGCGTCGCGACACGGTGATCGAAGGGGGGATCGTCCCGGACCGTCTGGCGGGGAAGTACGAGCTGCAACAGGCGGTGTGGTATGCGATTATCGACATGGCCAGGTTGCTCCAGCTCCGCGCCGGCCGCAGTCGCTTCAAACCGCTGCCCGAGTACCCGGTCTCCAAAAGGGATCTATCGCTGGTTACGCCGCCGGAGGTGACTTTTGCACAGGTGGAAAAAAGTCTGGTAAAGCACGGCGGTCGGTTGTTAGAATCTGTTCGGGCATTCGACGTGTATAGCGGCGGGAGCCTTCCGGTAGGGTCGACGGCCTTTGGCGTGCGGCTCTTGTTCCGTTCGGCCGAGCGGACCCTTCGCGATTCTGAAATTGACAAGATTCTGGAAAAAGTAATACAAAAGCTCCAGGGCGAGCTTGGGGTGACGCTGAGGGCGTAAAAAGCCGGGTTTGACGCGTGTAGAGGAATCCATGGATCAGACGAAAACTCTCGAAGTTCTCGGACAGCTGGAAAGACGGATTTCGCGCGCGGTGGAGATGGTGACGGCGTTGCGTTCGGAATGCCGGACGATCAAAAACGAAAAAACGAATCTGGAAGACAAAATACAAGAACTGAAGGCAGAAAACATAGAATTATCGAGTCACATCAATGATCTCAAAATACAGCGAGAGAAGATCGCTGGTTCATTCAATAGGGAGGAAGTCAGGAAGAAAATCGATCACGTGCTGGAGAAGTTCGGAGAACTTCAGCTCTAGTGTGAATCGTAACCGCTGGCTCTCAAGGTGTTGAATGAGTTCTGCTTCGGAACGAAGGTTGATCCCAAATGGTGGAAAAAAACGCGACAACGGTTGAAATATTTGGGCGTGAATACAAGATCAGAGGCGTTGCTGACGAACAGTACATCCAGAAGGTAGCAAGCTTTGTCGACGGGAAGATGAGGGAAGTGTCCCAAGGATCGTCTTTCCCGTCATCGGACAGACTGGCAATCCTTACGGCGTTGAATATCGCGGACGAGTTGTTTCAAGAACGAAGCAAAACAAGCGACGCGTATTCGAACATCGAGCAAAAAGCACATAGACTGATCAGTATTCTTGATCAAAATCTTCAATCCGAAGATTGACCGGATTACGACATGGAAAAAGGTTGCCACATAAGGTGGCGATCGGTTATAATTAGTCAAAATTCCCTACCATGTTCGTGATGTTAAGGTAACTTTTGAGCCAACACCTTAGCCAGGGAAGCCCAATTCGATCTGCGATGTCATGCCGCCCACGGGTGGAAGACAGGACTTATCGTGCGGGCAACCACGTGAACCAACGGTTCACCGGTTCCCTTTCACACGACATAGCGTGGGGAATTTTTTATTGATCCCCATTTCGCTGACCTCCCCGAAATTCTCTGCATCCTGAACCGAATCGGCAACGAACCCACTGCGGTGCCCTCGACGTCATGGACGTTGTGGCCCGGAACAACTTCAGGGGGTTGGAGATGAGTGTAAACTGGGTCCCATTGGTAATCGGCATTCTAGCCTGCGCTTTCGGCTATCTGGTCGGACACCTGTTTAGCCGGCGCGTTTCGATTTCGCGTTTGAAAGACGCCCGGCAACTGAGCGAGTCCATGATGGCCGAAGCCCGTAAAACGGCGGAGAGTCACAAAAAGGAAGCGGAGCTGCAAGCGAGAAACTCGTTCCTGCAGATGAAAGTAAAATTCGAGGAAGAGACAAAGGGCAAGCGCGACGCGGCATCTGAGCTGGAAACTAAACTCAGCGAGAAAGAGAGCAACGTCGAACGAAAGCTCAACTTCTTGACTCGAAAGGAAGCGACTCTCACCGAAAAAACCCAGGCCTTGGAGACCAAAGAAAAGGTGCTGGAAACACGGTTGGTCGAAACCAACCGCCAGATTGCCGAGCAGAACGTCCGTCTGGAAAAAATCGCCGGCATGCGTAAGGAAGAGGCCAAACGCGTCTTGCTCAAAAACCTCGAAGACGAGGCCCGGCTGGAATCGTCGAAACACGCGCGAGAAATCCGTGAGGCGGCGGAGCGCGATGCCGAACGCGACGCGCGCAAGATCATTTCGCTCGCCATCCAACGCTACGCCGCCGAGCAGTCGGTCGAAACCACCGTGTCCGTCGTCGACCTGCCCTCCGACGACATGAAAGGCCGCATCATCGGACGTGAGGGAAGAAACATCCGCGCGTTCGAGATGGCCACCGGTGTGGACGTGATCATCGACGATACGCCCGAGGCGGTCATCATATCCGGCTTCGATCCAGTACGGCGTGAAATCGCGCGGCTGTCGCTGGAGAAACTGGTTCAGGACGGCCGCATCCATCCGGGTCGTATCGAAGACATCGTCACTCGCACCACCGAGGACATCGAAAACCAAATCCGGGAGACCGGCGAGCAGGCGTGTCTGGATCTCGGGATCAACAGCATGGATCCGGAGATGGTCAAGCTGGTGGGCCGGATGAAGTACCGGAGCAGCTACGGGCAGAACTGCCTCAAACACTCTTACGAGGTGGCTTACGTGGCAGGTGTGATGGCGGCGGAACTGAACCTGGATGAGCAAGTGGCCAAACGCGCCGGCCTGCTACACGACATCGGCAAGGTGGCGTCTCACAAATCGGAAGGTTCTCACACCGAGATCGGTGCGGAGCTGGGAGCGAAGTACGGAGAGAGTGAAGAAGTGATCAACGCCATACGGGGCCACCACGGCGACGTGGAGGCGACGTCGTTGTACACGCCCATCGTGGGTGCGGCGGACGCGGTGAGCGGTGCCCGTCCGGGTGCACGCCGCGAATCACTCGAGTCGTACGTCAAGCGCCTGACCAAACTCGAGGAAATAGCAGACGGCTTCAAGGGCGTCGAGAAGGCGTACGCCATTCAAGCGGGACGCGAAGTACGAATCATGGTGAGCAACAAACAGGTTGACGACGAGGGCGCGGCCGAACTGGCGTACAGTATTTCTAGGAAGCTGGAAAAGGAACTGGAGTACCCCGGTCAGATCAAAGTGGTCGTGATCCGCGAGACGCGAGCTATCGAGTTTGCACGATAGACCCAGAGGTCTGATGGAGAGGGGCATCATTGAAGGTTGTATTCATCGGAGACGTGGTAGGCGAGTCGGGCAGGAAAACGGTGGCGGCACTGTTGCCCGCAATCAAAAATGAAAACGATGTCTCTCTTGTCATCGCGAACGCGGAAAACTCCGCGGGGGGATTCGGGCTCACCAAGAAAAGCATCGACCAATTGACTTGCGCGGGGGTCGATTTTTTCACCACCGGCAACCACGTTTGGGACAAGAAAGAGGGGGTCCCCCTTCTCGATGAACTCGACAACATCGTTCGTCCCGGAAACTACCCCGGAAACTCGCCGGGCGTGGGTGGCCGGCTGGTGCACGGCACAGGAGGCCGCGTGGCGGTGGTCAACATACAAGGTCGCGTATTCATGCCGCCGCTCGACTGCCCTTTCCGGTGGATCGACTCCTACCTGGAACAGCTCGCCGACGAAACCAAAATTGTCATCGTCGATATGCACGGTGAGGCCACCAGCGAGAAGATCGCGATGGGCTGGTACCTCGACGGACGCGTTTCGGCTGTTATGGGGACACACACCCACGTGCCCACGCGCGACTGCAGGGTGCTGCCCGAGGGGACCGGCTATGTCACCGACGTGGGGATGACGGGATCGTACGACGGGGTGCTGGGCGTGAAGAAAGACGCGGTGCTAAAACGCTTCCTCAATTTGAGACCGACCCGATTCGTTGTGGCCAAAACGGACCTTCGCTGCGATTATATCTTGGCTGATATCGACGAAGAGACGGGGAAGACGATATCAATAGAGCACCGGCAATCGAAATGGGGGGGCTAGATGGAGCTTCTCGACGGCAAAGCTCTAGCGGCAACGATCAAAGAAGAAGTCAAAGAAAAAGTCTCCGCGATCGGGGGTGAGGGGAGGCCGACGTTGGCTCTGGTAAGAGTGGGCGAAGATCCGGCGTCGAAAGTGTACGTCAAGAGCAAGGCCAAGGCGTGCACGTTCTGCGGCATCAATTCGCGAAACATAAACCTTCCGCACGACGTTCCGGAAGCGGAGGTATTGGCACTGCTCGGCGAGCTCAACGTCGACGACGACGTAAATGGTATCTTGTTTCAGCTCCCCGTCCCGAGGCAGATCGACTCGGATAAGGCAGTCGCCGCGATCAATCCAATGAAAGACGTCGACGGCTTTCACCCCGAAAACCTCGGCCGTTTGGTCGCGGGAATTCCGCGGTTTGTCGCGTGCACCCCGCTGGGTATCAGGGAACTGCTCGTTCGCAACGGCGTTAAAACTTCGGGGCGTCGCGCCGTGGTGATCGGCCGAAGCGTCATCGTAGGCAAACCGATGGCGTTGTTGTTGGGCCTCAAAGGCGAAGGCGGCAACGCCACCGTGTCAATCTGCCACAGCCGTACGGATGACATTCCCGCGTACACGCGAGAGGCCGATATTTTGATCGCTGCGATGGGGAGACCCCGGTTTGTGACCGCCGACATGGTCAAGGAGGGCGCGGTGGTCGTCGACGTGGGAATCAACCGTGTAGACGATCCAACGGCAAAGAAGGGATACCGCCTGGTGGGTGACGTCGATTTCGAAGCGGTCGCGCCGAAGACGTCGTACATCACTCCGGTGCCGGGGGGGGTGGGACCGATGACGGTCGCGATGCTCATGGCCAACACACTCCAAGCGTATTTGTTACAGGCAGTGACCCCGGATGCTGTTCGTTGACGACGATCTATACTCCGTATCGCAATTGAACGCGCTGGTGCGCGGGCTGGTGGAAGAGGAATTTCCAGAAGTGGCTGTACTGGGCGAAGTGTCGAATTTCAAGCGCCACTCTTCGGGTCACCTCTACTTCACATTGAAGGATGCGAGCGCTCAGATTCGCGCGGTGTGTTTTCGAAGCGACGCGAAGCGGCTGGCCGCCGACGTGGCCGACGGGATGCAGGTAGTTGTGCGGGGCCGGCTGACGGTGTACGAGGCATACGGGCAATACCAGCTGGTGGCGTACGACATCGCGGAGGCGGGCGAGGGGGAATTGGAAAAGGCGTTTCGCGCGCTCAAGGCGAAGTTGGAGGAGGAGGGGTTGTTCGACCCGGAGCGCAAGCGCGAGCTTCCCGCGTTTCCGATGCGTATCGCAGTGGTGACGTCTCCGACCGGCGCCGCCGTTCGGGACATCGTTTCCACGCTGGCCAGGCGTTGGCCTTGCGCCGAGGTGTTTGTTCTGCCGGTTCACGTGCAGGGCGATCAAGCCGCACCCGAAATCGTCCGCGCGCTCGAGCTGGTGCCAACGATAAAGGGGATCGACGTGGTGATTGTAGGAAGGGGCGGCGGGAGCCTGGAAGATCTGTGGGCGTTCAACGAGGAAGCGGTGGCGCGTGCGATTTACAACTGCGAGATCCCGGTGATAAGCGCGGTGGGGCACGAGACAGATTTTACCATCGCCGACTTTGTGGCGGACATTCGCGCCGCCACGCCGACCATGGCGGCCGAAATTATGGTGCCGCTGCGAGACGAAGTTCTCGCCCACCTTGACAGCGCCACCGATAGGCTGCAGCGCTTCGTCGAGACGATGATCCGATTGCGTTCCGCCCGCCTGCGGGAGCTTTTGCGCAGTTACGCGCTGGGCCGCGTCAGAAATCAGATCGAAACCCTCATGCAGTCGCTCGACCACGCCACCGACCGGCTGCAGCGTTCCGCGGAAAGCCTGCTCAAGGACCGGCGCGCGTCGCTGAAAACGGTGACGACGAAACTGCAAGCGCTCAACCCCAAAGAGATACTGGCGAGGGGGTATACGATCTGCGCCGACGCGGCCAGCGGCGCCGTCCTCAGACGGGCCGGGGAGGCCCTGGACGCCAAAACGGTGGCGATCACGTTTGCCGACGGGAGCGTACGGGCCGACGTAAAAGGAGAGGTGTCATGAGCGGTGACAAAAAATCTAAGGGTCTGGAAGCGTCGATGCAAAAGTTGGAGTCGATCGTCGCCGACCTGGAAAAGGGCGAGTCGTCACTGGAAGAGGCGTTGGACAAGTTCGAAGAGGGCCTGCGTCTGGGCAAGAAGTGCAAGGAACAGCTCGACCGCGCGGAACTGCGCGTGAAGAAGCTGGTCGAAGACACCGACGGCGAGCTGAAAGAGGAGGAACTGGGTGGCGACGCCTGATTCGGCAACCGACGAGTTCGTGGCGCGATCCGATGCAGAGCGGACCGCGGTCGACAACCGTTTGGTCGAGTTAGTCGACACTCTGGCGGCAGAACACGAGGGGATGCACGAGGCGATTTCCTACGCGCTCCTCGGGGGCGGCAAACGCCTGCGGCCGATACTGTGTCTGTGGTCTCACGATCTGGTCGGTGGCAGCCGGCGCGACGTCGCACTGGACACCGCATGCGCCATCGAGTGTATTCATACCTATTCGTTGATCCACGACGACTTGCCGTGCATGGACGATGACGACCTTCGCCGGGGCAGGCCGAGCACGCACAAGAAGTTCGGGGAAGCCACAGCGGTTTTGGCGGGTGACGCCCTGCTGACGCTGGCATTCCAAATCGTCGCCAGCATGCCGGAGCGGTTGGGCGGTGGGGGATCGGTCGTTGTGGAGGACGCCCTGGAAATCACAGCCATATTGGCGAGCGCCGCGGGGACGGGCGGCTTGATCACCGGGCAAGCGCTCGATCTGGAGAGTCACGCGGGTGCGGGCAGCCTTGACGACGTCGGGCGAATACACAAGAATAAGACGGCACGGCTGATCGCCGCGGCCATGGAAGCCGGTTCGGTTGCCGGCGGGGCCGGTGACCAAACCCGGAAGCGGATTCGAGAGGC